>NZ_JBEZFS010000045.1:0-53092 GCF_040649575.1 Nonomuraea sp. NPDC048916 | reverse complement strand
GCCTAGTCACCTCACCTTGTGTGGTTGCGATGCTCGGCCCCCCCGGAGGGCGGCCGCCACCCCCCGTAGGCTCGCCTAGTCACCTCACCTTGTGTGGTTGCGATGCTCGGCCCCCCCGGAGGGCGGCCGCCACCCCCCGTAGGCTCGCCTAGTCACCTCACCTTGTGTGGTTGCGATGCTCGGCCCCCCCGGAGGGCGGCCGCCACCTGGTCGCGTCGGGGCTTCCGAGAGCCATTCCCAGTTGCGATGCTCGGCCCCCCCGGAGGGCGGCCGCCACCTCACCAAGTGATGCCGGAAGGTACTTCCCCATGAGGTTGCGATGCTCGGCCCCCCCGGAGGGCGGCCGCCACTCCGCTCGAAGTGCGGCCGGGCGCCCCGCACCAGGTTGCGATGCTCGGCCCCCCCGGAGGGCGGCCGCCACCGCGCCCACATCAACGCCGGCCGCTACAGCAATCTCGTTGCGATGCTCGGCCCCCCCGGAGGGCGGCCGCCACTCGCCGAGGTTTTTAATGCCGAGTACAGGGTCAACGGGTTGCGATGCTCGGCCCCCCCGGAGGGCGGCCGCCACCCCGCAGGCACACCGTCCATGCTGGACGCGTACTGCGGGTTGCGATGCTCGGCCCCCCCGGAGGGCGGCCGCCACGTGGGCATGGCGGAGGTAGCGCCTGACGTGGCCGAATGGTTGCGATGCTCGGCCCCCCCGGAGGGCGGCCGCCACGCGTTCCCCACGCTGCCGCCGGAAACGGCCAGCACGGTTGCGATGCTCGGCCCCCCCGGAGGGCGGCCGCCACGGCCGACCGCAAGCGCCGCGCCGCCTACGCCGAATGGTTGCGATGCTCGGCCCCCCCGGAGGGCGGCCGCCACAGTGGCCAAATTGGCCAGTGGACCCGAGCAGGAAGTTGCGATGCTCGGCCCCCCCGGAGGGCGGCCGCCACAAGATCTTCATGGACGGCTTCACCGGTGATCTCCAAGGTTGCGATGCTCGGCCCCCCCGGAGGGCGGCCGCCACAAGATCTTCATGGACGGCTTCACCGGTGATCTCCAAGGTTGCGATGCTCGGCCCCCCCGGAGGGCGGCCGCCACCCTGCTTGGTGCTCATGCGGCATCGCCGCCCTGCGGTTGCGATGCTCGGCCCCCCCGGAGGGCGGCCGCCACATCGAGGAATTTAGAACCCTTTCGGCGTGGGGGTGAAGGTTGCGATGCTCGGCCCCCCGGAGGGCGGCCGCCACGAGCTGCGGCGCCGGGCGTCACTGATGGACGACGACGTTGCGATGCTCGGCCCCCCCGGAGGGCGGCCGCCACCGCAAGCGGTGGCTTCCGCCGCTCGCGTGGGACGACGTTGCGATGCTCGGCCCCCCCGGAGGGCGGCCGCCACGTTCTGATCCTCGGCGTGTTCCTTGCCGGTGTCGTGTTGCGATGCTCGGCCCC
This sequence comes from Nonomuraea sp. NPDC048916, assembly GCF_040649575.1. Classification (NCBI taxonomy): domain Bacteria; kingdom Bacillati; phylum Actinomycetota; class Actinomycetes; order Streptosporangiales; family Streptosporangiaceae; genus Nonomuraea; species Nonomuraea sp. NPDC048916. The sequence continues at coordinate 51,664 of NZ_JBEZFS010000045.1, read as the reverse complement.
CCCGGAGGGCGGCCGCCACTCGCGCACAGGATCGCCGTCCTCACACGAGCGCTCGGGTTGCGATGCTCGGCCCCCCCGGAGGGCGGCCGCCACAGCCGCCTTCGTCGTCGAGCAGCACCCAGCCCAGCCGGTTGCGATGCTCGGCCCCCCCGGAGGGCGGCCGCCACCTACCCGTGACGAGAAGCCCGCGGACCCGTGGATGGTTGCGATGCTCGGCCCCCCCGGAGGGCGGCCGCCACTTCACGAGAGCGTCAGCCACCGGCTCGGCGGGAGGGTTGCGATGCTCGGCCCCCCCGGAGGGCGGCCGCCACCCTCGACGAAGGCGGGCAGTCGCGGTTTCGGTATAGCGTTGCGATGCTCGGCCCCCCCGGAGGGCGGCCGCCACCGCACGCTATGAGCAGGCTCGAAGACGGCGGACTGTTGCGATGCTCGGCCCCCCCGGAGGGCGGCCGCCACCGCGCGAGCAGCTCGCCAAAGCGGCCGGGCTGACAATGTTGCGATGCTCGGCCCCCCCGGAGGGCGGCCGCCACCGGCGAGCACGGTACCACGGCAGTTGCTGCATCGGCGGTTGCGATGCTCGGCCCCCCCGGAGGGCGGCCGCCACCAGGGTGACGCCGCTACCGTCAATGGACGGCGAGAGCTTGTTGCGATGCTCGGCCCCCCCGGAGGGCGGCCGCCACTGCTGCCGGAGTCGCCGCGCTGCACGTACAGCTCCGCGTTGCGATGCTCGGCCCCCCCGGAGGGCGGCCGCCACCCTGGTCCTGGACGATCTCGGCTCCAGCCGGGTCAACGTTGCGATGCTCGGCCCCCCCGGAGGGCGGCCGCCACTCATCTCGTACACACTGCACCGCGCGTAGTGCAGTTGCGATGCTCGGCCCCCCCGGAGGGCGGCCGCCACCCCCGGTCACCGCGCACCCTGCGCGGGCCGGCGCCCGTTGCGATGCTCGGCCCCCCCGGAGGGCGGCCGCCACCCTTGGCGGGTCCGGTTCCCGCGGAGCGGTGGGACGGTTGCGATGCTCGGCCCCCCCGGAGGGCGGCCGCCACTTCTGGCCAGGTTGAGAGCCCTCGTGAGACCGCCGTTGTTGCGATGCTCGGCCCCCCCCGGAGGGCGGCCGCCACCCGTTCCAGAAGCCGATCACGAGGTCGCGGCCCGCGTTGTTGCGATGCTCGGCCCCCCCGGAGGGCGGCCGCCACGGCCAGCATCGGCGCGAGTGCGGCCAGGCCGGAGGCGTTGCGATGCTCGGCCCCCCCGGAGGGCGGCCGCCACTGCTCCCCTGCCGCCAGTTCCGCAGCCAGCTCATCGCAGTTGCGATGCTCGGCCCCCCCGGAGGGCGGCCGCCACTATCACCCAGCGCCACCACCGATTACGGGCAGAGCCGTTGCGATGCTCGGCCCCCCCGGAGGGCGGCCGCCACCGGTGCATGGTGGCCACGGCCTCCTCGACCCGTTTGTTGCGATGCTCGGCCCCCCCGGAGGGCGGCCGCCACGCCTCCGGCCTGGCCGCACTCGCGCCGATGCTGGGGTTGCGATGCTCGGCCCCCCCGGAGGGCGGCCGCCACCAGTACACGTCGGCGAGTTCGGAGTCGCCGTAGTGCGGGTTGCGATGCTCGGCCCCCCCGGAGGGCGGCCGCCACACCTCCCAGGCTTCGACCACGTCGCCGCCCAGGTCGTTGCGATGCTCGGCCCCCCCGGAGGGCGGCCGCCACCTTCGGCAACGCTGACGGGACGAAGGTGTTCCCTGGCGTGTTGCGATGCTCGGCCCCCCCGGAGGGCGGCCGCCACGGCATCTGACCAGGCGTTTGCTGCTCAGCGCCGAAATACGCTACCTTCGTGATTCACGTATCAAGGAACATATGGGCGGATATCTCATTAGGAATGCCTGGCGTGTCGGATGAGCACTTCAGGTTCCGAAGCGCAAAGGTCACATCCGTAATCCATAATGGGCCATCAAGATGAGTGGCACCAAGGCCATAGGGGTCTCCGGACCACCCGGCGACCCGGTCCAGTATGAGGTTGTCGAGCCGGTGCGTCTACGTGTCGTGGATCATGTCTAGATCGTCGTGAGTACTCTCGCGGGCGAGCAGCATGTCCCGGTCGAGCGGACCGTGAAGCCGCGGGACAACGGCTGAGGATCAACGCCTGCGGGCTCTGGCGTGGGCCAGTGGTGGGCCATCAGAGCCATGGCCTTGTATTGCCGAACGCGTAATGCCTGGTCAGATCGTTTGCATGGACGAAATCCGTAGCCCTCTCCGGAGCCGGGTGCGTAGGTTCGAATCCTACAGGGGGCACTCGATCTTGAGCAGCAGTTCCGGCCGCTGACCAGGGCAAACATCGTACGAACGGGCGGGTCTCCAGTCTCACGGAGGCCCGCCCGTTCTCGTTGACGCTCGCTGGCTGTGGGCCAGTTGGGAACCAATGATCGAGCTTCCCTCCAAGCCTTGAACGGCGAGGCGGCGTCATGCCACCTGATGCTTCCTTAGACGCGATTGAGATCGGCGTGTCCGTTGACAAGCCAGCAGACTCGCCGACAACCAGGTTGATCAATCGTCGGTGACCACGATCAATGCGAGATCGCCAACAGTGGTGCGTTGGATGGTGATTAGTTCGTGGAAGTCGGCATGGACCCTGCCCCCAGTCGCGTGTCGTGGAAGGCCGCCCGGCTGAAGTTCTTAAGCCGGTAGCTTCGGGAGGCCTCATGCCTGCAACTACTCGGGCAGCCGCCGTCCTGACGGGCCCGGACACCCAACACGGCGATTATGCCCGTTACGTCGCGCGGTTCCTAGGAGTGGACGGTGCAATCGATCTGTGCAGCCGATCGGATGAGACCCTTCTCCACGGTCTTTAAGAAGGAGCGTTTATGAGAACGTCAGCCGGTGTGTTGGCCGCGGTACTGGGTCGTTTACGCGCGGCGGGTTCACTTGAATCCGGCATATCACCGTTGGGCCCTGCTTCCCGAGCCGCTGTCCGGTAATGATCGGCCATTGCTGATCAATGCTCCCAGACCATGCGTGCCCACGTTGCGGACAACGTCTTCAACGAGCCGCTCAGCTTGTGGGCCTATGAGAACGGGCGGCTCAAGATCATCACCGTTTGCGATAGCTGCGCGGCGGCTCATCGTTGGCCCGTGATTTGGCAGGGGCGCAGCTCGGCGAGGCGTTGTCCGGGGGTAGAGAGCCACGGTGTCGTATGCGTACGGTTGGCGCATGGTTGAGCTGCGGCCCGCTGTGCGGCGCTGGACGATCGACGCTGCCGTGGCGGTCGCGGTGCTGATGGCGGCGGAGATCGCCATCGCTACCGGTAGAGAGACGCACTCCGTTTCCCGTGACTGGTTGGCGTACGTGCTCGGGGCCGCGATGGCCGCGCCGTTGCTGCTGCGGCGGCGGAATCCCGCTGCCGCGCTGTACATCGCTTCGGCGGTGCTGTTGCTGTTCTATTCGCTGGGTTATCCGGGCTTCCCACCATCAGTGGTGCTGGCTGTGCCGCTGTACGATGCGGTGCTGGCGGGCCACCTGTGGTGGGCGCTGCCGGTGCCGGTCGCGTTTCTGTCCATGGGCTACGTTGTGGCGGTGCGGGACGGCATGCCGCCGCTCGACGCGGTCGCCGTGTTCCTGCCATCGATGGCGCTAGTCGTGGTCGCGATGCTGCTGGGCGCGCTCGTGCGCAGCCGGCGTGCGTACGCCGCGGAGGTGCGCCAACGGCTTCGTCTGGCCGAGGAGCAGCGCCGGCGCGACGCCGAGCGCCAGGTGGCCGAGGAGCGGCTGCGCATCGCCAGGGAGTTGCACGACACGGTGGCGCACGCGGTAGCCACCATCACTGTGCAGTCTGGTGCTGCACTGCACCTGATCGACCAGGACCCGGCGCGGGTGCGGGATGCGCTCAAGGCCATCCGGCAGACCGGCAAGGCGGCGCTGGGGGAGATGCGCACGACGCTGGGCGTGTTGCGGGCCGACGGTGAACCCGCCGTGGTGGCCGATCGCGACGTCGGCCTCGACCGATTGCCGGATCTTCTGGCCGCGGTGCGGGCGGCGGGTCTGGAGGTGCGATTCGACGGCGACATGGCGAGCCGACGGTTGGCCGGACCAGTCGATCGCGCGGCGTACCGGATCTTGCAGGAGTCGCTGACCAACGTGCTGCGCCACGCCGGGTCAGCGGCGCGCGCCCGGGTCTGTTGGGCGTGGGAGCCGGAGTGGATCGCGATCGAGGTGACTGACGACGGTGTGGGCGCCGAAGCGGAAACGTCGGGTGGCGGGCATGGTCTGGCGGGGATGCGCGAGCGCGCTGAAGGGCTGGGCGGGCGGTTCGAGGCGGGGCCGCTGCGCGGGCGCGGTTTCCGGGTGCGGGTACGGCTGCCGCTGGAGGCAGCGTGATCCGGGTGCTGCTGGCCGACGACCAGGCCCTGGTGCGGGCCGGCTTTCGAGCGTTGCTGGACAGCGCGGCCGATATCGAGGTGGTCGCCGAGGCCGCCAACGGTGGGCAGGCGATCGCGCTGGTACGCGAGCTGCGGCCTGATGTCGTGCTGATGGACATCCGGATGCCGGAAGTGGACGGGGTGACCGCGACCCGGAAGATCACCGACGATCCGGGGCTCTGTGGGGTACGCGTGGTCGTGCTCACCACGTTCGCGGAGGAGGCGAATGTCTTCGCCGCGCTTCGTTCTGGCGCGAGCGGATTCCTGGTGAAGGACATCGAGCCTGATGAACTGCTGCACGCGGTGCGGATCGTGGCGCGCGGCGACGCGCTGTTGTCGCCCAGCGTCACGCGGACGGTGATCGCCCGGTCCCTCGGCGCCGGCCCGGAGGCCAGGCCACGGCCGGAGCCGCCGGAACTGGCCCTGCTGACCGGCCGGGAGCGCGAGGTGGTCAGGCTGGTGGCGACCGGCCTGTCCAACGATGAGATCGCGGCACAGTTGGTGGTCAGCCCGTTGACCGCCAAGACGCATGTGTCACGAGCCATGATCAAGGTGGGCGCGAGGGACCGGGCCCAGCTCGTGGTGTTCGCTTACCAGACGGGGCTGGTCACGCTCGGTTGATACTCCCCCTGGAGTACGCCGACACAGTAGCCGGGGCTGGAAGGTGTCTGCCTACGGCGGACGCGCCGCCCCCTCGCGGTGGCGATCATTGCGGGCATGTCTGATGCCGCACTGTGCACCGGGGCGTTCTCCGGCAGGATGAGGAACGCGGAGCCCACCGCGGTGAAGAGAGGGCCGCTGCTGATCACCGCGTTGTTGGCGGCGGCGGGAGGCACCGCGATCTATCTGGCTCCGCTCGCCGCGGTGTGGCGTATGTCCTGGCCGTACGGGCTGCTGTTCCTCGCGCTGGGAGCGACGCAACTGGGCACCGGTGCCGGTGTGCTGGCGCGGCCGGCGCCGCGGCGGTTGCTGCTCGCCGCGACGGCCGCGCTGGTCGTGGTCACCTTGTGGGCGCTGACCCGGCTTGCCGGGATCCTTCCCGGACCGGATCCGTGGATGCCGGGGAACTCCGTGATCGGGTTCACCGACTACGTCTGCGCCGCGCTGGAGGGCATCGCGGTGGCCGGTCTCGCCGGGGTGGCGGTGCTCGGGCGGCGCCCGCAGCGGCGCCTGCGGAGGGCGACGGCCAGCGCGGCGATCGCGCCGCTGACGCTGGTCGTCCTGCTGGGCAGCTTCGTGGGAGTCGCTGCGGCCAGCGACGGGCTGGCCGGCGCCGGGTTGCCCGCCGACGCGGCGAAGCCGTCGAACCTGCCCGCCGGACAGCGCAGCACAGTGGAATACTGCCGCCCCGACGGCGTGCCCCTGGCCATGGACCTCTACATGCCCTCCACCGCCGCGCGGACCGGGATGCCCGTGGCGGTGTACATCCACGGTGGCGGCACCATCCTCGGCGACCGCAAGACCACCGGGCCCGGCGCGACACTTGCCAACCACGAGGGCGCCCTGTTCACCCCGCTGCGACGTCAACTGAACGCCCGCGGATTCGTGGTGGCCTCGATCGACTATCGAATGCCCCCCGGCGCGCCATGGCCTGCATCGATCCAGGACGCCAAATGTGCCGTGCGCTTCCTGCGCGCCCATGCCACCGCACTGGGCATCGACGCCCACCGGATCGGAGCCTGGGGTGGTAGCGGCGGAGGGCAACTCGCGTCCCTGCTCGGCCTCGCGGGGCCGGGAGCAGGATTCGACGACGGTCAGTACCTCGACCAGTCCAGTGCCGTCCAGGTCGTGGTGGACATGTTCGGCCCCGCCGACCTCAACGACTTCGATGATGCCCCGCTGTTCATCCGCTTGTGCCTGGCGATTGGCGTCGGGGACTCTGCCGGGACCCGCCGCGCCATGAGCCCCAACACCTACGTCACCGCCGGCGCCCCGCCGTTCCTTGTGCTCCACGGCGACCGCGACGAGGACGTCTCTCCCCGCCACTCCTTCGGCTTCGCCATGCGCCTGCGCGCCGCCGGCGTGCCCACCGTCCTGATCGAGGTCCACGGCACCGGGCACACCCTGGACACTCCCGGCCAACGACCGTCCCCCCAGCAACTCACCGACACGGTGACCGCCTTCTTGGTCAACACACTGGGCTGAGTGGCCCGATTCCACCTACATCGATCACGCACATCCACCCGGGAGACCCCATCATGACGCTGCCCAACGCGACCGCCTTGGCCGCCGGTCAACAGTCGGATACCGCCCATAACCTGAAGATCGGCGGTGTATGCACTGTCCTCGGCGCCGTCGTCTTCACCACGGCCCGTCTCTTGCACGGCGACACTCCGGCGGCCGATGCCCAAGCCGCACTGGATTTCGTCGCGTCACGACCGACCTACGCCGCAGTGCACCTGATCGCCGTCTTCGCCGCGTTGATCGCGATGGCGGGACTGATCTCGCTGATCAAGTCGCTCACCCACCCTACGGCCCGGATGCTGGGCCGAGTGGGGCTGGCGAGTTCCGCCGTCGGACTCGCCGTGTTCAGCGTCGAAAGCACCAGCGAGGGCCTGGCCCTACCCGAGCTGGCCGAGGCGGCCGCGAAGGCCGCTCCCGGCGGGCGGGCCGAACTGGTGCGTGCCGCGCACGCGGTGGCGATGACGACCCACGGCCCCTCCCTGGCCGCGATGGCGCTACTGTACGGCGTGCCACTGCTGCTGTTCGGGGTCGCGATGGCTCTGGACAACTACCCTTCCTGGCTCGGCTGGGCCGGGACAGTCGTCGGCACCGTGACACTGCTCGCCGCGACGGGCCTGTTCCTGTCGCCTCCCCTGTTCCCCGGCGCGTTGTTGTACGGCGTCCTCGGCTCCATGATCGTGCAGCTGTGGTTGCTTGCTGTGGGCGTGACGATGCTGCGCCGTGCGGCGGCCCACGCCCGCCTCGGCGAAGAGACCTCCGCCCGCATCACCGCCGAAGCCGACCCCGTCCAGCGCCGCCGTTCCCGCTGACCTCAACACGGCGATTGGTCGCTCAGTCCGCCTCAGGTTCATCCCAGAACGGCGGGTCGAATGCGCCGTGCCTGCGCTTGACGTTGTAGAAATCCGCGATCCAGGTCGCGATCTTCAGCCGGGCCTCCGCCGTCGCCGGCCTGCCCTCCGCGAGCCGGTCCATCTGCACCCAGTTGTACAGCGTGTGCTCGTTGATCCCAAGATCCCGCGCGACGTGCGCGACGGGCTTGCCGGTCTCCCTGACGATCCTCACCGCTCCGGCCCGGAACTCCGGATCAAAGCGACGCCTCGTGGTTCCAGCCACGACCAAACCTCTCCCGGTTCGGTCTCCACGTTACGAGGGGAAGCCCACTTCCCTGCTCAGCTCGGATCGGAGGATCCATGAGCGATCCGCGGCCGGCCGAACAGGAGTGGTGCCGGGCGGGGTGCGGCTAGGCAGCTCGGCAGGCGCGACGGCTGGGCGATCAGGGTGAAATGTCGCCTGGCCTCACTATGCTGCGCGATCATGATGACAGTGAGTCTCGTGGACGAGACGGCGGCACGTGATCAGCACCACCTGGGGATCTTCAAGAAGCGGTTCGCCGCACCAGGGGAGGCCGACGGCTTCGTGGCCGAGCGACACGTTCAGGAGCTCAGTGAGATCACCTTCGTGAGCCCGCCGGCAGGTGGCTGATGTCGGTACAGGAACGGGCGGATGTGGTGCTCGCGCTGGTCGAGACGGGCCAGATCGAGGAGCTGGCCGACGAACTGGTCCGTTTCCACCATGAGCGGCCGGACGAGAGCTTCATGGACCGCCACTACTGCGGCGAGCTGGTCCGTCAAAGGCTGAAACAGCTGCCGGCCCCCTCCCGGGTGGAGCTGGCGACCAGGTTACTGTCCCGTCCCCAGGACGAAGCCGACCTGATCGACTACACGGCCTGGTTCATCACCGACGACATCTCCGACGCGTGGACCCCGGAGGCCGCCGGGGTGTTCCTGGAGTGGAGAGCGGACAGGGAGGGCTACGGCCACAAATATCTCTCGCGGATCGTGGAGTGCTGGCTCAAGGCGGGAAACGAGCTCTCACCCGAGGCGCTGGCCGCCCTTCGCCGTACGAAGGGGACCAGGCCGGTGTTGTCGGGGCTCCGAGATCTCCCGCTGCTCAACCCGGGTGAGCCGTGGGCCGACCAGATCCTGGCGGAAGACCTGGACGAGCACTGGACCGCCCTGCTCCGGCACGCGCTGACCGCGTCGAGCTCGAAGCCGTCGGCCAGGTGGGAGCGTACCGGCCTTGCCCTGCTCGAGCAGGTCGGCGCCGGTGCGGCCGGACGTATCGCAGGCTGGTTCGCCCTGGTCGGGCGGCCCAGGACTCTGATGCTTCGCTACAGCAGCACCCACTACGTCGACTCCTACAACCTGCCCGCGCTGCGTGGCCTGATCTGGCTGATGGGCCTACTCCCCGCGCGGCGGGAAACGGCGCGGCACCTGGCCGCGCTCGTCGAGAGGGCCCTGCGCAAGGCTCCTGGCATCGGGCCGTGTCACCGGGCGGCCGCCACCTGCGCGATCCACACGCTGGCGCGTATAGACAGCGCCGAAGCGCTGGGGCAACTCGCGCGGCTGACCGCGAAGGTCACCTTCAAGCCCACACTGAAGCTGCTCGACAACACCCTCGACGCGCTGGCGAGGGCACGGGGCCTGTCCAGGGAGGAGGTGGAGGAGCTCGCCGTGGCCTCCTACGGCCTCACCGAGGTCGGCCGCCGCGTCGAAACGCTCGGACAGGTCACGGCCGAGCTGACCGTGACCGGCAGTAAGGCCGTACTGAACTGGCGCAACGCCCAGGGCAAGCCGGTCAAGGCGCCGCCCGCGAGCGTACGGCAGGAGCATCCCGAGGATCTCGCCGAGCTCAAGGGCGTGGTGAAGGACATCACCAAGATGCTCACGGCTCAGGCCGGCCGCCTGGATCACCTGTTCCTGTCCCAGCGGGCCTGGCCGTACCAGGTCTGGCGGGAGCGGTACCTGGACCATCCGCTGCTCGGCACCCTGGCCAGGCGGCTGATCTGGCTGATCGACGACGTTCCCTGCGGTTACGCCGACGGCAGCCTGCGCGAGGTGAGCGACGCGCCGGCCGAGCCCGCGGCCGGCGCGACGGTCAGGCTCTGGCATCCGATCGGCCGTGATCTGGCCGAGGTGCCGGCCTGGCGCGACTGGCTTGAACGGCATGAGATCACCCAGCCGTTCAAGCAGGCGCATCGGGAGGTCTACCTGCTGACCGCGGCCGAGGAGAACACCGGCGTCTACTCCAACCGCTTCGCCGCCCACGTCCTGCGCCAGCACCAGCTCCACGCGCTGGCCCTGACCCGCGGCTGGCGCCACGAGTTGCACATGGCCGTCGACGGCGATTTCCCGCCCGCCACCCGCGAACTGCCCGGCTGGGGAGTGCGTGCGGAGTTCTGGACCGAGCCCGACTACGGCGACGGCGAGTTCACCGACTCGGGCGCCTATCTTCGCGTCCACACCGACCAGGTGCGCTTCTATCCGCTTCACGCCCAGACGAACTATGGCGGGTACGCCGACTGGCTGCACAACGACCCGGACCGGATCCGGCCCCTGCCACTCGACCAGATCCCACCCTTGGTGTTCAGCGAGATCATGCGCGACGTCGACCTGTTCGTCGGCGTGGCCAGCGTGGGCAACGACCCGACCTGGCAGGACGGCGGACCGGGCGGCAGGTTCCAGGACTACTGGACCTCCTACGGCTTCGGCGAGCTGTCGGCCACCGCGCGGACCCGCCACGACCTGCTCGCGCGGCTCCTGCCGCGACTGGCCGTCGCCGACCGCTGCTCTCTCGACGGCCGGTTCCTGTACGTCCGGGGCGACCTGCGCACCTATAAGATCCACCTCGGCTCGGGCAACATCCTGATGACCCCCGGCGACCAGTATCTGTGCATCGTCCCCAAACAGGCGCCCGAACCGGGCCCGGTGTTCCTTCCCTTCGAAGGCGATCGGGTGCTGGCCGTCATCCTCAGCAAAGCGATGATGCTGGCAAAGGACACCACGATCACCGATCCCACCATCACCAGCCAGATCCGCCCCTGAAGCGGAACGTGTCCGACCTGCCCCGACCTCCTGGGTGATCTTCGGACTCAGACTGCTCAGAGGTTGACGGTCAACGATCAGGAGTGCGTCGGCAGCGGCGTCCTCGTCCTTCGCCCGAACCTGCATGTTGACGTACTGACGAACGCCAGTAATCAGTTAGGTGGCCCTGGCTCGCTACATCGAGCCAGGGCTCTTGGTGTGAGCCATGACTGCGCCGGCCGGCAAAAGTGTCTGGCCCTCATCATCGTGCTGTCGGCGCACCATCTCGGTGATCCAGATGGGCGCGAACGGAGACGTGCAGCCCGGGGACGTCGGGTAGTCCTTGAGCACCTCCAGGCGCTCACCGATGTCGATTGCACGGGCGCGGTGCTCGGCGTGCTCGATCCCGATCTGAGCCAGGCAGTGGTTCATCGCCCACTGCAGGCGATCCGGGGCGTCCTTCATCTCCGCCTCGATGACGTCGAGCAGTCCTGCGAGGTCGAGGCCCTCTGGCTTCTTCGTCACGCGTTCGGTGGTCAGCGCCCAGCCGGCGCTCGCGACCACTGGATCCGGATCGGCGGACCATGCCGGGCGCAGCTCTTCGGAGTGTGGGTTCTTCTTCACCACGTAGTTCACGAGCCAGTCGTGCACCTTGGGTGTGCGCGCCTCGCGCAACATGACGTCCAACTCGTCACGATCGAACGCCTTCGGGCGGCAGATCAGGGTCGCCAGCAGTCTCGCCGCGGTGTCACCCGTCTCCCAGAGCTGGCACGCGAGTTCCTGCTGCGTCTTCAGCCGCTTCGCGAGCGCGCGCAGCTTGCTGAGGTTCACACCGTGATCGTCACCGTGTTTCTCGTTCACCCCGCGTGTCTTCGGGTCCTCGAGCTCGGCCAGCTCGGCCATCACCTCGGCCACCATCGTCTCGGCCACCTCGGCCTCCTGTCCATCACGTGCGAGATTCAGCCTACGGCGGAAGTCGGCCTCCTGTCGTACACGCCGGTTCGGCGGCAACCACCGGCACGAAATCCCGCGTCTTCACAAATTCGCTGCAGTTCTCGGCACTGACCCTCGCCTTCACGCCGAGCAGCCATCCAATTCCTAGCCAACCCGGTTAGGAGAGTGATTGGCTCAGCCGCGCACCACCAGTTCGTCCGGGAGATTCGGGTTGAGACCCCACGAACACCCGCACGGCGTATGGACACAAGATCTGTGAACACCTCCCAATCAGGCCGGAAAAGACTGTTCGGCAACAGCGGTGGCGAATCATCGCGGCATACACCCGGGGGCATCCGGGCTGCCGCCGGCATGAGCTGCCGATCGTCGTTGAAGGCCCCGGACAGGCCCCGGGCCGCCAAGACAGCGCCGCGCCCGTACCGGCGCCGGTCTTGATAGGCAAGTATCGACTTGCCTATAGTACGGGGTGTGGCGGAAGATGTCTTCAAGGCACTGGCCGACCCCACCCGCCGGCGCATCCTCGATGAGCTGGCGGAACGGGACGGCCAGACCCTATTCGAGATTTGCGCACGACTGGTGGCCAAGCACGGCCTGGGGCTGTCTCGCCAAGCGATCAGCCAGCACCTGGCCGTACTGGAATCGGCCGGTCTGGTCCATTCGCGGCGCGAGGGCCGCTACAAGTTCCACGATCTGAATACCGAACCCCTTGAGCACATCGTGACCCGGTGGCTCAGGCCCGATACACCGGAGGGCACCGCATGAAGATCCACCTGTCCAGCGTCTTCGTCGATGATCAGGACAAGGCCCTGCGCTTCTATACCGACGTGCTGGGCTTCTTGAAGAAGACCGAGGTCCCGCTGGGCGAGGACCGCTGGCTGACCGTTGTCTCGCCGGACGATCCCGACGGGACCGAGCTACTGCTGGAGCCCGACGGCCATCCAGCGGTGAAGCCGTACAAGACGGCGCTGGTCCAGGACGGCATCCCGGCCACCGCCTTCGCCGTGGACGACGTACACGCGGAGTTCGACCGGCTGCGCGAGCTCGGGGTGCGCTTCACCCAGGAGCCGCTGGAGATGGGCCCGGTCACCACCGCGGTCTTGGACGACACCTGCGGCAACCTGATCCAGATCGTGCACCACAAGTAGGACCTGTTCCTGTGACCGGCAACGGCATGTCGCCTGCGAGTCAGGTCCTGAGGCAGATCAAGAGCGTGGCGGCGGCGACGGTGCCGAGGAAGACGTAGCCGCCCTTGTCGTGGCGCTCACCTCGGATCCCGAGGATCTTGTGGCTCTGTGCGGCGACGCGGTCACAGTGATCAAGGTGTGACTCCGGGGTCACGATGCGATCAACGGGCGGGTCTCCAGTCTCATGGAGGCCCGCCCGCTCTCGTTGAAGCTCGCCGGCTGGAACCCCCGATGGCCTGCGCCCCCGACCAATGCACATACGGGATGTACGTTGCATGGGTTTTGCCTACGGACTTAGCGATCTGCCTTACTCCGCGAGCAAGCTTGGCGGAAGTGAGATCGATTGCAGTTCATTCACGCGTTACGTTGCATATGTATCCGGCTCTGAGGCTGTTTCCCCAGGTCACGTCGATAGAGACGTCGTGGCCTGGGGAGGTTTTTGTTTGAACTCGCTCGAAGGGCGCCTTTATGGCGACATATGGCTATCGCTGTCCGCATTGCTCCGATATCGAGGTCGCTTTTCCGATCGGCACCGCACCCGCCGCGGTGCCGTGCCCGGACTGCGGCGCGACCTCGGTTCGGGTGTTCTCGACGCCGATGCTGGCGCGCACTCCGGCTGCCGTGTCGGCTCAGTTGCAGCGTGCGGAGCGCAGCGCCTCCGAGCCCGAGGTCGTCACGTCCCTGCCGCCTCGCCGCACCGCGGGCGCGGTGACCATCCATCCCGCCACCAGCCGCCTGCCGCGCCCGTGACCGTGCCTGCGCCGAAAGGAATCCAGCCGTGCCAGAGCTGATCTTCCCGCTCGACTCGACCAAGAAGTTCACCGACCAGGCCAAGATCGGTCACAACCGCTGGCACCCCGAGATCCCGCCGGTGGCACGGGTCAAGCCGGGCGACAGCTTCCGGGTCCACTGCCGGGAGTGGTTCGACGGCGCGATCCACAACGACGACTCCGCCGAGGACATCCGTGACGCCCCGCTCACGAAGGTGCACGCGCTCAGCGGCCCGTTCGCGGTCGAGGGGGCCGAGCCGGGCGACTTGCTGATCGTGGACATCCTTGACGTGGGGCCCATCCCTCAGGAGGACAACGGCCCGCTGGCCGGCCAGGGCTGGGGTTACACCGGAATCTTCCCCACCAAGAACGGCGGCGGGTTTCTCACCGAACAGTTCCCCGACGCCTACAAGGCGATCTGGGACTTCTCCGGTCAGGACGCCACATCGCGCCACATCCCGGCGGTGTCGTTCACCGGCATCATCCACACCGGGCTCATGGGCACCGCGCCGTCGGCGGAGCTGCTGGCCAAATGGAACGCGCGGGAGGGGGCGCTGATCGCCACCGACCCACAGAGAGTGCCGCCGCTGGCCCTGGCTCCCGAGCCTCAGGACGCCATCCTCGGGTCGGTGCCCTCGGCTCAATTCGACAGGATCGCGGGCGAAGCTGGCCGCACCGCGCCGCCCCGGGAGAACGGCGGCAACCAGGACATCAAGAACCTCACCAAGGGCTCCCGCGTCTTCTATCCGGTGTACGTCTCCGGCGCGAACCTGTCGGTCGGCGACCTGCACTTCTCACAGGGCGACGGCGAGATCACCTTCTGCGGCGCCATCGAGATGGGCGGCTTCGTCGACTTGCACGTCGACCTCATCAAGGGCGGTATGCAAACGTACCGCGTCGGCGAGAACACCATCTTCATGCCGGGCCGCACCGCCCCCCAGTACAGCGAGTGGCTCGCGTTCTCCGGGATTTCCGTCACGCTGGACGGCGAGCAGCGCTACCTCGACTCGCAGCTGGCCTACCAGCGGGCCTGCCTCCACGCGATCGACTATCTGACGACGTTCGGCTACAGCCCCGAGCAGGCATACCTGTTGCTCGGCGCCGCGCCGATCGAGGGTCGGCTGTCGGGAGTGGTGGATATCCCCAACTCCTGCGCCACCGTCTACCTGCCGACCGCGATCTTCGACTTCGACATCCGTCCCAGTGCGTCCGGCCCAGTCCGCGTGCCACAGGGCACCAGCGCACCGCGCGCCGGCTTCGGCTGAACCGCTGACCGGCCTTCGACCGGGTGCCCCATTGGTTCAGCAGGCGGTGAAGCCGTCCGTCGCGGTGCGGCAGAAATCGCGGAAGCGGGTCAGCCATGCGACCGTCGCGGAATAGTTGCGCCCGATGTCGTCCCGGTGGAACTCGAAGGTGTCGGGGTCCGTGGTGATCGATCCGTCGAGGAGGACCCGGCCGCCGGCGGGAGTGGTCGCCAGGTAGGCGTCCAGGAAGGTGGCGATCCGCTGGGCCTGTTCGCCGGTCAGCTCCATGGCGATGTTGTAGCCCAGCAGCGCGGCCGTGTCGGTGTCCAGGATGCCGGAGCTCTCCAGTAGTTCCAGGGTCGGCCGCCAGTTCCACGCGTTGACCTTCAGCGGCTCGCCGTTCGGAGTTTCGAGCGTCCAGGACATCGGCTCACCCTATTCGGACGTCGTGTCAACCGCCGCTTGCGGCCGACCGCCTGGTCTTCAGCTGGTCGAATCCGACCGCGACGAGGATGAGCACGCCGATGGCGATCTGGAGGTAGAAGGCGTTGATCGCCAGGAGGTTGCCGCCGTTGTTGAGCACGCCCATGATCAGCGCTCCGGTGGCGGCGCCGATCGCGGCCGGGATCACCGGTGGTGTCGAGCTGGACGGCACCGCCGGCCGGAATCACGACGCCGCCCGAGGATGAGAAGGATCAATGCGGCAGAGGCGATTCCCCGGCCTGCCCGGCGCGCGTACGTTGGTATTGAGTTCGCTTCCCCGCCGCCTTGGAGGTCGGTTTGATGCGGTCGAGCCACGTCATGGTGGCGGCAATACTGCTTTTGGCGGCGGGCTGCACGAAGGGGGAAACTCCGGCCCAGGAGTCGCCGAGCCAGGCGGCGGCCACCGCCGGGGCGCCATGTGAGTTCCGGGTCGTCAAGGGCGAGCCGCCCCAATGGGCGCGAGCCGGCTTCCAGCCGGATGCGATGATCCACTACGCGTCCAGCAGGCGGGGTGACATGCTCGCCGTGCTCTTCGGCTATCCGTTGTTCAGTCCGCCGATGCCGGACCGGGGCAACAAGATCCTCTGGCGGTCGAAGCTGCCACTGGTCCCGTCCGATCCGTTGCGGATCGAGGCCCGGCTGGACGGCGTGGGCACTCCGGTGCGCATCACGGTCGACGGCGGGCCGGGTCCTTCGGGGATCGACCTGCCGAGCCCGGGTTGCTGGCGGCTGGATCTGACGTGGAGCTCGCACGCGGACTCGATCGACCTGGAGTATGTCGGTCGATGACGGGCTCGCCGGCCGCCGCGTCGAACAGTACCGTCCGCCAGTCTCCGACGTTGGCGAAGATGGCGCCTCGGGTCCGTACGCCGACCTTGCGGGTGATGCGGGCCGCTTTGATGTGCGCCGGGATGGTGCCCATCTGGTAGACCTCGTCGAGGTTGTGGAAGATGGTGACGCTCAGCACCCGGCGGGCCGCGAAGTCCGTACGGGTGGACAGGAAGACCAGCCCTTCGAGCCGCAGTCTGATGCGAGCCGAGATCCAGGCGTGCGCGATCCGGAAGACGAGCAGCCGCCAGAGTCCACCGCAGTCGAATCTGGTCACCACGATGACCCCGTCGTCCGGATCCGGAGCGCAGCGCGAGGCGGCCTCGGCCACTACGCGATCTGGAGCAAACCCAGGCATATCAGCACTATTCCACTCAGGATGCGTACGGTGCGGATGAACATGCGCTCACCGCTCAAGAACGCCCGGCCTGGAACGTGGTTGAGCGCCGTCCCGAGCGCTGTCCCCACCACCGAGGCGACAACCATTCCGACGAGGAAAACCGGAGCCGCCGAGGGGTTGAGGAACATCGTGGCGACCAGCGCACCCCAGATGAGCGAGGTGGTCTTCTGCGTGGTGAACAGCAGGCCGAGGTCCACGCCCCAGATCAGGCCGCGCCAGCCGGGTTCGAGCGCCCGCGCGTAGTCCTGGGGCACCTGCCGCATCACGTGTGGGGTGCGGTTCAGGACGTCGGCGACGCCGACCCCGACGAGCAGCGCGCCTGCCGCGAGCTCGCGCCACCGGATCGGGAGCGCACTCCCCAGCCCTTCCGCGACGGCAGCGGCGAACAGGGCGATTACCGTACCGCCCACCAGCAGGCCCAGTGAGTAGCCCGCGATGAAGCGGCGTGCGGCGCCAGGCGACCGCCTGGACAACGGGCCGGCGACGCCGACCATGGAACGGCCTCAAGGGCTCCAGTACTGGAAGATGAAGCCGGCCAGGGCCAGCGCCGCGATTTCCAGGGTGTTCAACGGACGGGGTCCCTGCTCGGCATGATGCTCGCGCCGTCCGCCGGGGCGGGGACCTCGTCGAGGGAGCCGATCCAGCTTGACAGGGCATTGAAGGAGCTGAATACCACGGCGGACCGGATGATCCCCTCGGCCGAGAGCGCCACCGCGGCCGGGCTCATCCCGACGCCGAGCGCCGCCGTGCTGAACTGGCCCGAGACGTCCACGTAGCTGGGGACGTCCGCCAGCCCGAATTGCGTCACGAAGTCTCTGCCCGACTCAGCCGACGCGCACGACACCACTATGCCGACCAGTTCCACTCCCGCCGACGCGAAGAATCCGCGCGCCTGCGGAGCCAGTTCCTGGCACGCCCCGCACGTTGTGCTGAGCACGAGGAGCACGCCCGGCGGCCGGGCGAGCCCCTTCGGCAGTTCGATGACCTTCGCGCCGAGCTTGGCGTCCGGTAGCGGCTGGATGGACTCGGGGCGGCCCTCTCCGGTCACGGGTGCCGCGGACACCTGCGCGGATAGCTCGCCCAGCATGGCGAACAGGATCACGACCGCCACGGTGAGCAGTACGAGCAGGGTGACGATCAGTATCGTGATCATGATTCGGTCCGTTCGCGCGCCATGGTCCCTCTCACGAAGACGCTCAGATACCGGCGGTTCGCCCAGACGGGGACAACCACCGTGATGTTCAGCGCGAGCAGCAGGGCGGCCTGGTCGTGACCGGTCTCGCGCAACGCGGGCACCATCGCCCAGGCCATCACCGCTGCGCCGGCCAGTACGTTCCATCCTCCGAACGACCGGGAGCCGGTCCGGCCGAAGCAGCCGCAGGGGAGTGAACTCGCGCGCAGCCGGCCCGCGACCCCCACGAGCACGAAACTCGCTCCGAGCGCGACCGCCAGCACGAAGGTGAGCACATGCTCCTGGTTGAACGTCGCCAGCGCCGCCAGCGCGATCTCCACGGAGGCGACCGCTCTGATCAGGATCACGGGCGGCCGCCGTGAACCGGCCAGCTCACCCAGGGCCGCGGCCAGACCGCGAGGACTGACCATCTTTCCCACACCCGAGGTGAGCAGAGTCGCGGCGAGCAGTGCGCTGAGGATGACAGGCAGTGCCTCCATGCCGGACTACGGAAGCCCGGCCGCGGTCAACCCCTCGCCCACGGTCGTGATCCGTAGATGGACCACCTGGTCTTCCCCATAGACGGCGACGGGTTCGGTCGTGAAACGAGCTCCGTTTACGCCGGTCAACGCAATTTTGGAATCGACCTTGACCTGCTTGGTGCGAAAATGGATGGCGATGACTCCGACGGGTTTCTCGTTCTCGATGCGGGAACAGACCGCTACGTTCACCGCGCCTTCGTTCTGGAAAATGTACGCGTACCCGTGATCTGTCGGTGTTTGCTGCATTCCGGGCCTCCGAGGTCCGTCCGTTGCTTAGGGGGAGCAGCTGATGGAGGCCCGCCCTGGAGCCTCACAGCATCGACAGAAGGACGCTCCCGAGTAGCAGCCCCAGATGTAGGTGGCATTGTTCGCACACGTGCTGTAGGGAAAAGTCGGGCAGTAAATCAGGCGGCAGCAGAGATAGTTGCAGATGGCCTGCGCGGAGGCGGGACGCGCCTGGGTTGCCACGGAGGCCGCGGCGGCCAGTGCGCTCGCGCCGACAACCCGGGTAAAGACTCGTCGAGACAGTCGGCGTTTGCGTTCCTGTGGCACTTGAACAGCCATGGCCGCTCCATAACCGGATTCGATTTGATCTTTAATGGAGGGTACAACAGCGATCACAAGGCGACAAGAAGGACTTTTACCGCATAAGTTGATCGGTGTCATGTCGAGCGGGTTGGCGGCGAACTGTTCGCCGGCCGATTATGTCGGGCACAAAAACGCCTACCTAGGCTCTCCGTTTTTCGGGAAACTCGCCCATCGAGCGTCGCGATGATGTGGGCGCCTGTTCGACGTGGCCCGAGTCAGCCCCGCCCGGGGCCGCCTGTCACCGGCGTCCGGACGGGGCCAGATCATGTGAGGGGTCAGAGCGGGGCGGGGGCGAGCTCGCGCTTGAGGATCTTGCCGCTGGCCGTCATCGGCAGTGTGCCGCGGAAAGTGATGATCCGCGGGTACTTGTAAGCGGCCATGTTCTGCCTGCACCAGGCGATCAGCTCGTCCTCGCTGATCTGCGAGCCGGGCTTGCGGATGACGAAGGCGTGGACTTCCTGGCCGTTGCGTTCGTGTGGTACGCCGACGACGGCAGCGAGGCTGACCTCAGGGTGGGTGAGCAGGATCTCTTCCAGCTCGCGCGGATACACGTTGTACCCCCCACGGATGATCACGTCGTTCTTGCGGTCGATGAGATAGTGATAGCCGTCCGTGTCACGACGGCCGATGTCACCGGTTCGGAACCAGCCGTCGGCGCCCAGGACATCAGCCGTCGCGCCGGGCCGATTGAAGTAGCCCTTCATCACGTTGTGGCCGCGCACATGGAGTTCTCCCGGCTCGTCGACGCCCGCCTCGACGCCTGTCTCGGTGACGACCTTGACCTCCACACCCCAGACGGGCAGGCCGACCGATCCGGGGCGGTATTCCTGGTCCACCGGGTGCCACAGGGCGATCGGGCTGAGCTCTGTCATGCCGTACCCTTCCAGCAGCGGCACGCCGAACCGGTGCTTGAACTGCTCCGATATGCTGCGGGGCAGCGCCGCCCCGGCGCTCAGGCACATCCGCAGGGTGCGGGTGATCATGGTGAGGTCGAGCTGCTCGGCTGCCCGGCATGCCAGCAGTTCCCAGAACATCGTCGGCACGCCCGCGAAGAACGTGACCCCTTCCTGCTCCATGAGAGCCAGGGCCTGGTCGGCGTCGAACCGCCGCTGGAGCACCAGGGTCGCGCCGGCGGCGAATCCGGCGTTCAGCTGAACGGTCTGCCCGTAGGTGTGGAACAGCGGCAGGGCGACCAGATGGACATCATGCGGGTGGTGGCCGAAGAGCCGGCCGGGGATCAGCGCGTTCAGCACGAGATTGCTGTGGGTCAGTTCGGCGCCCTTGGGTTTCCCGGTCGTCCCGCTGGTGTAAAGCACCACCGCGGTGTCGCTCTCCTGGGTCATCGAGGTGTCGAACGTGTCCGGCTGGTTGTCGATGAGGCGGGCGAGGGTGCCGGGCCGCGTGTCGCGCAGGTCATCGGTGATGAGGACGAAATGCTCACAACCGGGGGTCGCGTCGAATGCGGCCCGGCCGACCTTGCCCGTGGGCAGCTCCGCCGTGCCTTCGAAGCAGACGTAGGCCCTGGCGGCGCTGTCACGGAGATGGTAGGCGACCTCCCGTTCGGTCAGCAGCATGTTCAGCGGCAGCACGCCGGCGCCGGTCTTGAGTATCCCGTAGT
This sequence comes from Nonomuraea sp. NPDC048916, assembly GCF_040649575.1. Lineage (NCBI taxonomy): Bacteria > Bacillati > Actinomycetota > Actinomycetes > Streptosporangiales > Streptosporangiaceae > Nonomuraea > Nonomuraea sp. NPDC048916. The sequence continues at coordinate 31,427 of NZ_JBEZFS010000045.1, read as the reverse complement.
AGACGATCGGGAACTCCGGCACGTTCGGGCAGCTGAGTGCGACCCGGTCACCCGGCGCGACACCGAGCGCGATCAGGGCGTTGGCGACCTGGTTCGCGGTCCGGTCGACCTGGGCGTAGGTGAGCCTGACGGCGTCGGCCACGACCGCCTCTCGACCGGGGAACTCTCGTGCGCTGTGCTCCAGAAGGGTGGCGAGGTTGAGCATGCGGCACCTCCGTGGCTTGGCCGAAACCCCCATGCGGCGGGCGGCTGGATCCCTAGCGTGACCTCACGCCGTCGTCCGCTGTTAGAGGCCGATTCACAGGCTTCTTTGTGGGACGACCACAAGCCGGTTCGCCGGTCACGGCGCGCCTCACACACCGCCGCGGACCGCTCGGGCTGGTCCATCGTCTTCCCCCCGGCTGCTGGGCCGCGGGGGGAGACGTCACGTGCCCGGCAGGGCTGAGGGGCGCCGGCGTCCGCTCAGCAGCCGCACCGCGATCAGCAACTCCTGGATGTCGGCGAGACTGCGCAGGTCGCAACCGGTGCGCTCGGCGATGCGTTCCAGACGGTAGTAGGCGGTGTTGACGTGCAGATGCAGCCGTTGGGCGGCGATCTTGGCGTTGAGGTCGCAGGCGATGTACTCCATCAGCGTGGTGACCAGGGCGCCACCGCGGGCTCGGTCGTCCTCCACGAACCGTCGCAACGGGGCACGGATCAGGCGGTGGGCGATCTCGTCGTCGCGAAGCATCAGGTAGTCGAAGCTGGACAGCATGGGCAAGGCGAGCACGCCGGGTTCGCCATTCAGGGCATCGCGTGCGACACACGCCTCGGTGTAGGCGTCGGGCACCTTGGCCGGCCCGCTGTGCACCGTACTGATCCCCACGGCCAGTTCCGCCCCCTGGCGGGCCAGTTGACCTACCGCCTCGCGCAGGTCGGTGACCAGGGACCGCAGTCCGGGTGCGGGCATGGGGGAGACCGCGATGACCTCCTCCTGGCGAACCATGATGAGCCCGCGATGCTGCCCCCCGATCGCGCGACGCACGACGTCCACCGCGCCGTGCATCGTTTGATCCCCCGTCAGCGGCTGCACCAGCACCGCCGAGGCGACGACCAGGCGGGCGGCCGAATCGAGGCCGACCGACCGCAGCATCGCCCGCTTGGATCCTGGTGAGACGTCCCGACGGGCGAGCAGGTCTTCCAACAGGTCGCGGCGGACGCGGTCACGCTCGGCCAACTGCAGATGCTGCGCCTCGACATAGGCTTCAGCGGCCACCGAGCTGCCCACCTCGATCACCTGCATGAGCTTGCTGACCAGCGACAACACGGCCTCTCGCATCGTTGTGTCGTCACGGACGATCTCCAGCATGCCCTCCCACAGGATCAGCTGGCTGAGCCGGAACGCCTGCAAGAAGTCCGACAGCGACACCCCTTGGCGTACGCGGTGGGAGGCGTTCTCCACCGTGAAGGGGAAGTCCGAGGTCCGTACGGGCCGATGCTCGGCCACCGTGACCAGGAACACGCGGAATATCGCGGCAATATGTGCGGCCACCTCCCCGCGCAGACCGGGGTCTGGGCTGGCGGCGTAACCGGGCACCTGCCGCCAGATCTCGGCCACCGCCGCCTCGGTCACCTGCGGCAGCGACGCTTCGACCGCGTCGATGATCCGCCGCTCCCTCGGATCGAGACCGCCTGTGCCCGGATCGACTGATTCGATCATCGTCACCCTTTCCCGCCGGCCTGGACAGTCTGAGGCTGCGGCGAAATCGACGGACAGAACCCTCATGGCTTGTGGTTGAACCACAGGTCGTGGTCGAACATCTTGTCACCCGATAACCGTGTGGTCGAGGTCACACCGGAGGGATAGTGACGGTCCAGGTCGGCGGGGCGACAGAACGGCCTCGGAGCTCCCTATCCCCCTGGGCGTCGCCCAGCGCACCCATGTGAGGTGATCATGACAATCGAGCACACGAATCCAGGATCGTCCAGACTTCTGGGGGACAAGCGGAGGGTGATGCGGCGGGTGGCCGCGGCATCACTTATCGGCACCTCGATCGAGTTCTACGACTTCTTCATCTACGGGACCGCGGCCGCTCTGGTGTTCGGGCCGCTGTTCTTCCCCGCGTTAGGCGACGCCGCGGCTTCGGTGGCGGCGTTCGCGACGTTCGGGGTGGCGTTCCTGTTCCGGCCGCTCGGGTCGATCCTGTTCGGCCACTTCGGGGACCGTCTGGGCAGGAAGAAGACCCTGATGTCCACGCTCCTGCTGATGGGGTTGTCGACTTTCGCCATCGGCCTGGTGCCGACCGCGGACGAGATCGGGATGATCGCCCCGCTCCTGCTGGTGGTGCTGCGAGCGCTCCAGGGGCTCGCGGTCGGCGGTGAGTGGGCCGGCGCGGCGCTGCTCACCGCTGAGTACGCCCCGTCGGCGAAACGCGGTTGGTACAGCATGTTCCCCCAGCTCGGCCCGGCGATCGCGATGACGATGTCGAGCGGCACGTTCCTCGTCGCCGCGCTGACCATGAGCACGGCGGACTTCACCGGCTGGGGATGGAGGCTTCCATTCCTGGCCAGCCTGGGGCTGGTCGGAGTCGGCCTCTACATTCGGCTCAAGGTCGAGGAGACTCCGGTGTTCGCCAAGGCCGTGACAACGGTCGCCCCGCCCAGGCTGCCGTTCGCCGACGCCCTGCGCCACCAGTGGAAGCAGGTCCTGCTCGCCGGTGGCACGCTCACCATGGCGCTCGGCATGTTCTACATCGGCGCCGTCTTCCTCACCAGCTACGCCGGATCGGCCCCCGGGGTGGGTGTGCTCGGCCTGTCCAGGCCCACTGTGCTGGCCGCCGGAGTCTCCGGAGGAATCATGTTCGCCGTCTCTGTCGTCCTGTCGGCCCACTACTCCGACCTGATCGGCCGCCGCAAGGTGATGCTCATCGGCACCGTCTCGGCGATCGCCGCCGGCCCGGCCGCGTTCATCATCATGAAGCCGGGAAACGCGGTGTCGTACTACGTCGGGCTCGGCCTGCTGATGCTGGTGCTCGGCATCCCTTATGGCCCGGCCGCCGCCTACCTGCCCGAACTGTTCCACGCCCGTTACCGGTACACCGGCGCGGGCATGGGCTATAACCTCGCCGGCATACTCGGCGGCGCGGTCCCGCTGATCGTCGCCCCACCACTCGTCGCCGCATACGGCGGCATGGGCGTCGGCTACTACCTGGCCGCTCTTGGCCTGGTCAGCACCGTGTGCGTGCTGGCCATCGGCGAGACCAAACACCGGTCCATCGACGCCGACACCCAATCCGCGCCCACCACTTGAGCAGACTGCCGGAATGGTGATCTTGAACGCTTCCGGTCCGGGAACGGGCAGTGCACCGATGACGGTCCTGCCCCTTCCCGCTGGATGACCGAGATCGCCACCGCCATCTTGCCGGGTGTCTCCAACGCCGCTGGCAAGGGCGCCGGCACAGTGATCGAACTCGCCGGCGGGTTCGCCGTCGGCTTCCGCGACCCCACCCGACCAGCGGCGCCGGGCCCGCTCCGGTCGTGCCCTGCCCGTGACCCGCCTTCGGCATGATCACGACTCATGAAGAAGACGATCACGACCCTGGCGGCCTGCGGCTCCCTGTTGGTGGCCGTACCCGCCGAGGCGGTCTCCGTCCAGGCGGCCCCCGTTCAGGCCGCCCCCGTCCAGGCCGTTTCCAAAGATCCCGTTCGAGCCCTGAAGGGCAAGCTGGCCCCCGGGCGCGGCGTGCGCTTCACCGAGACCACCACCCTCTCGGGCGACGACAAGACCAAGGTGCAGAGCCGCAAGGGCGCCTTCCAGTTCAACGCCAAGGGCCTCGCGGCCTCCGACATCGTGGCCACCTCGGCTCTGGGACGCGAGCGGACCATCACCGTCGGCAAGATCGGCTACACCTCGGGCGGCATGTGGAAGGACCGGCTGCCGGCGGGCAAGACCTGGCTCAAGAGCCGCGGCTCGTTCGCCGGCACCGGCGGCTACCGCGGGCAGGTCATCAACCCCGCCGAGCCCAAGACCCTGGCCGCGCTGATCAAGAAGGGCAAGCTGACCAGGAGCACCATCACAGGGAAGATCACCTTCAAGGAGCTCGACAAGGTGTCGCCCTGGTTCGCCGGGTCGATCCCGCTGCGCATGCACGACGACACCAAGGTCTCCTACACCCTCACGCTCACCTCCGCCGGGCTCGTGAGCAAGGTGAAGAGCTCGTACGCGGCGACGGGGGTGCTCGACGTGAGCGGTCACGACGGCAAGACCATCACCATCGAGAGCCGCTTCACCGGATGGGGGACCAAGGTGTCGATCAAGGCGCCGAACCCCAAGACGGTGACCGACAAGACGATCGACTGATCGACTGGCTCGGCTGGTGCGGGCCAGTGGTGGGCCGAAGGCGATGGCCATCTCCTGAAGAAAAACGGCGGGTCGAGGCCTCGTTGTGCGGCGATCCTCTCCGGAGCCGGGTGCGGAGGTTCGAACCCGCGAAGGCACTCGGTCCCGAGCAGTGGTTCAGGTCGCCGACCAGGGCGAACGGCACAGGGACGGGCGGGTCTCCCTTTCGGGCGGAGGACGTCCAGGTCGGCCGGCGCGGCCGACCTGGACATCATGATCAGACCAGGTCGAACCGGTCGAGGTTCATCACCTTGTTCCACGCCGCGACGAAGTCGTCCACGAACTTCTTCTTCGCGTCATCGCTCGCGTAGACCTCCGCGAGCGCGCGCAGCTCGGAGTTGGACCCGAAGACGAGGTCGGCGCGGCTGCCGGTCCACTTGACCTCGCCCGTGGCGGCGTCGCGACCCTCGAACGTGTTCGCGTCCTCGGACGTCGCCTTCCACGTCGTGCCCAGGTCGAGCAGGTTGACGAAGAAGTCGTTGGTCAGGGACCCGGGCGTCGTGGTGAAGACGCCGAGCGGCGACTGCTGGTGGTTCGCGCCCAGGACGCGGAGACCTCCGACGAGGACCGTCATCTCGGGGGCGCTCAGGGTCAGCAGGTTGGCCCGGTCGATCAGGAGGTACTCGGCCGCCAGCCGGTTGCCCTTTCCGATGTAGTTGCGGAACCCGTCGGCGATCGGCTCGAGCGCGGTGAACGACTCCACGTCGGTCTCCTCCTGCGAGGCGTCCACGCGGCCCGGGGTGAAGGGGACCTCGAGGTCGAAGCCGGCGTTCTTGGCGGCCTGCTCGACCGCCACACCACCGGCGAGCACGATCAGGTCGGCGAGCGAGACCCGCTTGCCGCCGGTCTGGGCGGCGTTGAAGGCCTCCTGGATCCCCTCCAGGGTGCGCAGCACCATCGCCAGCTGGTCGGGGTCGTTGACCTCCCACCCGCTCTGCGGCTCGAGGCGGATGCGCGCACCGTTGGCGCCGCCGCGCTTGTCGCTGCCGCGGAAGGACGAGGCCGACGCCCACGCGGTGGACACGAGCTGGGACACCGACAGGCCCGAGGCGAGGATCCGGCCCTTCAGGGAGGCGATGTCCTCGGCGTCGACGAGCTCGTGCGTCACCGCGGGGAGCGGGTCCTGCCACAGCAGCGTCTCGGTCGGGACCTCCGGGCCGAGGTAGCGCACGACCGGGCCCATGTCACGGTGGGTCAGCTTGAACCACGCCCTGGCGAAGGCGTCCGCGAACTCGTCGGGGTTCTCGAGGAAGCGCCGCGAGATCTGGTCGTAGATCGGGTCCACGCGGAGCGCGAGGTCGGTCGTCAGCATCGTCGGAGCGTGGCTCTTCGACGGGTCGTGGGCGTCGGGGACACTGCCCGCCCCGGCGCCGTCCTTCGGCTTCCACTGGTGCGCGCCGGCGGGGCTCTTGGCCAGCTCCCACTCGTAGCCGTAGAGGATCTCGAAGAAGCTGTTGTCCCACTGCGTCGGGGTGTTGGTCCACGCACCCTCGAGACCGCTGGTGATCGTGTCGCCGCCCTTGCCGGTGCCGAAGGTGCTCTTCCAGCCGAGGCCCTGCTCCGCGAGCGAGGCGGCCTCGGGGTCGGGGCCGACGTGGTCCGCCGGGCCGGCGCCGTGGGTCTTGCCGAAGGTGTGACCGCCCGCGATCAGGGCGACCGTCTCCTCGTCGTTCATCGCCATCCGGCGGAACGTCTCACGGATGTCGCGGGCCGAGGCGAGCGGGTCGGGGTTGCCGTTCGGGCCCTCCGGGTTGACGTAGATGAGGCCCATCTGGACCGCGGCGAGGGGGTTCTCGAGCTCCCGGTCGCCGGTGTAGCGCTTGTCGTCGAGCCAGGTGGACTCGGGGCCCCAGTAGACGTCCTCGTCGGGCTCCCAGACATCCTCACGACCGCCGGCGAAGCCGAAGGGCTTGAAGCCCATGGTCTCCAGCGCGACGTTGCCGGTGAGGATCAGGAGGTCGCCCCAGGAGAGCTTCTTGCCGTACTTCTTCTTGACCGGCCACAGCAGGCGGCGAGCCTTGTCGAGGTTGGCGTTGTCAGGCCAGCTGTTGAGGGGCGCGAAGCGCTGCTGGCCGGCCCCCGCGCCGCCGCGGCCGTCGCTGATCCGGTAGGTGCCCGCGCTGTGCCACGCCATCCGGACCATGAACGGGCCGTAGTGGCCGTAGTCGGCGGGCCACCAGTCCTGCGAGGTCGTCAGCACCTCGGCGATGTCCCGCTTCACGGCCGCGAGGTCGAGGGTCTTGAACGCCTCGGCGTAGTCGAACTGCTCGCCGAAGGGGTTGGCCACGGCGGGGTTCTTGGCGAGGATCTTCAGGTTGAGCCGCTCCGACCACCACTGGCGGTTGCCGCCGCCCTGAGTCGGGTGGGGGGCGCGCTCGTGCGCGACCGGGCAGCCGCCGTCGCCCTCCGGCTTCGGGTCTGTGACGATTGCATCATGATTCTCGGACATGGGAATCCTTCCGGATTGTGCGGATCAAGGTGCTCACGAGTTGCGGGTGGCGGAACAGTTGGGGCACAGGCCCCAGAAGATGACCTCGGCCTCGTCGATCGTGAAGCCGTGGTCGTCGGAGGCGGTCAGGCAGGGCGCCTCGCCGGCCGCGCAGTCGACGTCGGCGACGTCTCCGCATGACCGGCACACGACGTGGTGGTGGTTGTCGCCGACGCGCCCCTCGAACCGGGCTGGACTGCCGGCCGGTTCGATGTGGCGTACGAGTCCCGCCGCGGTGAGCGCGTGGAGGGCTTCGTACACGGCTTGAAGGGAGATATGGCCTACGCGATCGCGCACCCCGGAGGCGATCGCCTCGACGCCGAGGTGGTCACCCTCCCGGACGGTCTCGAGCAGCGCGACGCGGGCGGCCGTCACTCGCAGGCCTGCCCCGCGAAGCTCCTCGGCGGTGGTCGGAGTCGTGGGTGCGGTCATGGCGCCGAACCTATCGTCATAAACACGAACGATACAAGATAGCGAACGCTACAAGTCTAGCGCCACGCCGGGCGACGCCGGTCGTGCGCCTCGTGGGGGAGTGCCGCCCCTGGGCAAGCCGGACGCGCCAAGCCGCGCTGCGGGCCTGGCAAAAAGTTCGTCCTGACGTGAACGGCGCGCCGGATGAACCAACTCTTCGCTGGCCTAAGTGGGCACCCTCCTACTTAACTCGACATAAGACGCATTGTCCGGCTCGGGTTACCGGCATAGGCCAAGCCCGAGGAGGGACATGTACCGCCAGCTCGTCGCCGCCGTCACCGCTGCCCTGACCACCCTGGTCGTCATGACGGGGATCGCGTCCGCCTCGCCGAGAGAGGTGGACAACATCGCGCATCGAGGCGCCTCCGCGTACGCGCCCGAGAACACCATCGCGGCCTGTGTCCTGGCCTGGGCCCAGCAGGCCGACATGTGCGAGTTCGACGTCCAGCAGACCAAGGATCAGCAGCTCGTCCTGATGCACGACCCCACGCTGGCCCGCACCACCAACGTCGAGAAGGTCTTCCCCGGCCGGTCGCCGTGGCGGGTCGCCGACTTCACGCTCGCGGAGATCCAGCGGCTGGACGCCGGCTCGTGGTTCTCCCCGACGTACCGGGGCGAGAGGGTGCCCACCCTCGCGCAGGCCGTGCGGGTGATGAGGAACAGAGAGATCGGGCTGCTGCTGGAGATCAAGCATCCTCCGGTCAACCCGGACGTCGACCGGCGGGTGGCCGCCGAGCTGCAGGACCTCCGTAGCTGGTGGAGCGGCAAACGGCTGGCCGTGCAGGCGTTCGACTGGCGGTCGATGCGGACCTTCCACAGCGTCATGCCCCAGGTCCCCATCGCGCTGCTCGGCAAGCCGGCCGCCGCCCGGCTCCCCGAGCTGGCCCGCTACGCCAGCGGCATCAACCTGCCGCACGTCGGCCTCACCCCGCAGTACGTCGAAGAGGTCCACGACCAGGGGATGCGCGTCTACACCTGGTCGACGAAGAGGCGGGCCGCCATCCGCCGGCTCATCTCGTACGGCGTCGACGGCATCATGACCAACCAGCCCGACCACCTCCAGGGCGTCAAACGGCGGTCGTAGATCCAGGCCGGTCCGGTGCGAGCAGCTCACCCGTTTTGTCATCCGCTCCGTCGACCCGGTCCGGCGCTGGAAGTTGTCGCGGATGGACCTGGCCTCCCGCCAGAAATGGGACGAGTACACCGAAGCCAAGGAGGACATGTTCCAGCACACCGACACCGGCTACGCGCCGTGGACGGTGATCAAGGGCAACGACAAGAAACGCGCCCGGGTCGAGGCGATCCGTCACGTCCTGAGCCGGTTCGACTATGAGGGCAAGAATCACGAGGTGGTCGGGGTGCCCGACCCGCTCATCGTCCGCACGGCCGCCGACGTCCTCGACGAGGACCGTGACTCCGGCCCCGATTCCGCCCGGCCCGGCGGGTAGCCGTTTCGGGGAGGAGAAGAGGATTCGGGGCGGACCGGTGATCTCCGTCAGGAGTGGACGGCGCGGATCTCCGTCATGGTGAAGTCGTCGACGATGTGCCGGTTCTGCAGGAGGAACCCGACCACGCCCGCCACCGCCTCCGCGCCCTGAGCGGCCCGCACCTGCCCGCTCAGCAGGTAGACCAGGGGAGTCGACGGCTGGTCGAGCGCGAAGCGGCGGCCGTGGCGATGGACGTCCTGCAGGGCCCTGATCGGGATCGGCCGCGTGGTGGTGAACCAGGCCGCGACCTCCCACAGCGGCAGCTCCGGATCGGCCCCGGCGGAGGCGTCGTAGCAGGCGACGCAGCCGTGCCCGGCGTGCCGGCCGTGCGGGCAGGTCCACTCGACGATGTCGGCCGGGGACTGGGCGCTCAGGATCGCCGCCTTGGTCACGCGGCGGCGCACTCGCGGTGGCGGGTCTTCGAACGGAAAATGGTCGTTGACGATGATCGGATCCCTTCGCGCCCGTGTGCCGGGTATCCGAGCCTAACCCCGCGCGCCGTCGGCGGTGATCTCCACCTCTCACGCCTCGCCGGAGGACGACCCCGCGGCGGTCTACGCCTCGGGTACGGCCATCTCGCCGAGGAGTGACCAGTCCTGCTGCGGGACGTTCACGTTCACGATGCGCGGCGTCTCGGCCAGGTGCGGCGGGAGCGTCCGCCGGGCCTTCCTGAAGTGCTCGGACCCGACGTGGGCGGCCCCGGCCTCGTCGTCGCGGAACGCCTCGACCAGGACGTACTCGTCCGGATCCGCGACGCTGCGCGACCAGTCGAACCACAGGCAGCCGGGCTCGGCGCGGGTCGCCCTGGTGAACTCGTCGGTGATCTCGGGCCACCGGTCGGCGTGTTCGGGCAGAACGCGGAACTTCGCGGTGATGAAGATCATTGACGCACTCCTCCGGCTCGGCACGCGCCCACGGCGGTCGACGAGACGAGACTGTCGACGAGTTGAGGCCGTCGACGAGACGAGGCCGTCGACGGGGTGAGGCTGACGAGATGAGGCTAACGCATGCGAGCGCGCCCTCCGGGGCGACGCGGTCGGGACAGGGGCGAAAGCCGGAACAATACGGCAAAATCGAACGCCCATTCGCTATTACGGGGGACCGTGGGAATCCCCCTCGTTTACGAGGGGGAAGAGGTCAAGATCCCTTAGATGGACGGCCGCCGTGACAGGTTCGGGCGGGCTCGAACGATCGGCCTTCCGCGGGTGGGACCCCGGGATCGCCCGTGGCGTTCGTGCCGACCATCGCGGTCGGCCGTCAGGCCGGGCGGCAGCCGCCGGCGCCCGTGACGGTCTGATCAGCGATCCGGCCGGAGGTCGGTGGCCGCCCGGCCCGTCTCGGGGTCGAGCGGGTAGGAGACGTGCTGGTGGATCATCTTCCACTCGCCGTCGATCCGCTGGAACACCCGGGTGCCGCGCGACCACAACTCGACCGGTTCCTTGCCGGGCTCCTGGGCGCGCATGCGGTTGAGGCCCCAGCTGACGGCGAGGTCGTCGCGGACGATGACGTGCAGGTCGGGGATGTCCCAGCGGAGCTCGCCGGCCATCACGTCGAAGCCCTGACGGCAGACCTCGCGGATGGCGGGCGCGCCCGTGCAGACGAGCGGAGCGTCGTGCTCGTACGAGACCGCGTCGTCGGCGATCTTCGTCATCACGGCGTCGAGATCCTTCGCGGCGGCGTCCCTGAACCACTCCTCGAAGTGGTCGCGGATCTCCTTTTCGGCGGTCTTGCTCATATCGGTCACTCCTTGGGGTCGCGGGTGGTGGTGATCAGGTGGTGGTCAGGTGGTGGTCGAGGCTGTCGAAGCAGCCTCGCCAGCCTTCGGCGTTGCCGTCGCGCGTGGCGGCGGAGTCGAAGCCGGTCTGCTCGAAGGTCATCTCCGTCTTGGAGCCGTGCTCGGCGAAGGCGACCGTCACCAGCGTCTCGGGGCCGGCGTGTCCGTTGTCGCCCTGCTGGGTGAGGGTGAAGACCAGCCTTTCCGGCGTCACGACCTCGCGGAACTCGCCGTACTCCCGGTGCGCCTCTCCGGAGGCGGACTGGAACCGCACGTGCCATCGCCCGCCGGGACGGGCGTCGAGCGCGCAGTCGGTGACGGTGAATCCGTCTGGCGCGAACCAGGCGGCGACGTCCTCGGCCTGGGTCCAGGTGCGGAACACCAGCTCACGTGGGGCGTCGAAGAGCCGGACTATCGAGATCGGGCGTGTTGCGTGGCCGTCGGCGTGACTTGGCGCCATCAGGCGCTCCCTTCGCTGGTCGGTGAATCGTCTTCGTGGTTCGGCAGCCGGGCGAGCCGCTCGTCGAGCCGGTCGAAGCGGTCCTGCCAGACCTGCCGGTAGGAGTCGAGCCAGGCGTCGACGTCGGTCAGTGGGTCCAGCCGGATCCGGCTGGGTCTGCGCTGCGCGTCGCGGCCTCGGGTGATGAGGCCCGCGGACTCCAGGACGGCGATGTGCTTGGAGACGGCTCGTTGCGTCATGGAGAACGGTTCGGCGAGCTCCGCGACCGACGCGTCGCCGTCCAGGAGGCGGGCGAGGATCGCGCGCCGGGTCGGGTCGGCGAGGGCCGCGAAGACCGCGCTGAGCCTGTCCAATGCGAACCTCCAAGTTCCGGAACTAATTGGTACCATAAGTCAGGACTTAATTAAGGTCAAGAGCGGCCGATCGACTCCGCCGCCTTCCGGATCTTCCGGACCTTTCGCACCTTCCGGGGTACGGTCTGAGCCATGTCCGATCCCTGCCTGGACCACCTCGTCTACGCGGTGCCCGACCTCCTCGCGGGTGTCGAGGACTTCGCCGCCCGCACCGGCGTCACCCCCGTCCCCGGCGGCAGCCATCCCGGGGGCAGTGCCAACTACCTGGTCGGCCTCGGCGCGACCGCCTACCTGGAGATCATCGGTCCCGATCCGGCGGCCGGCCCCGGCGCGCCGCCCCGCCTGTTCGGCCTGGAAACCCTCACCGAGCCCCGGCTCGTGACCTGGGCGGTGCATCCGGAAGACCTCGACGGGCGCGTACGACAGGCACGGGAACACGGCTACGACCCCGGCGACGTGCGGCCGCTGTCCCGGGTCAAGCCGGACGGCAGCCGTCTGGACTGGCGGCTCACCTCCAGGGAGGAGGCGGCGGCGGTCAGGCCGGTGCCGTTCCTCATCGACTGGGGGCGGACGCCGCACCCGGCCGCCTCCGGCCTGCCGCGGCTGCGCCTGACGTCCTTCGCCGCGTCCCACCCGGAGCCCGACTCCGTACGGCATGACCTGGCCGCGCTCGGCGTCGACCTCACCGTGACCACGGGCCCGGAGCCCGCGCTGCACGCGGAGTTCGAGACCCCGCGCGGGACCGTCACGCTGGTCTGACAAGTTCGGGCAAGCGCCTGCGAGCCGGGCAGAGCCAAGGCCGCACACCACCAGAAAAGTACGTATACATGGTTGTGGGTGCCGGTGCCGGACACCCGCGCGGAGGCGTACGCTCCGGGGTGTCTGACCCGAGCGCGAGCGCGGCTCGGCCGAGCCGTCACCGCCCGCCCCCGCCGGGCCCGCCGCGGTGATCGATGATCTCCCGCCTTCCCATGACGGTGACGCACATCACCGTCGTGTGCTCTCACCTGCCGTTTTTACATGGTGCACCCCCGGCTAGATGGGTGTCAGGCCCGATGGTGCGACCCACCCTCTTTGACGAGACTGGAGACACACTTGCCAGGATCGTGGGAGGGAGACGTCAATGGCCGTGCCTCCGAACGGCGCCCCGACGCCGCTCTCGGCGCACGCGTACGCCATCGCCGGTGATCCGCTCACCTGGATCGTCGTGGGCGCGCTGCTGCTCGCCGTCCTGGCCGTCTCCTGGATCCGGGTCGTCCCCGCCGGGGAGCGGCTGGCCGTCTTCCGGCTCGGCCGCTACGTGGGGATCAAGGGCCCCGGCCTGGTCGTGGTGCCCGCGGGCATCGTCCGCGCCGTACGGATCCCGATGCGACCCGTGCACGTCGACCTGCTGTGGGTGGAGGCCACCACCAGGGACCAGGTGACGGTCATGGTCAACGGGGTCGCCATGGCGTCCGTGAACGACCCCGTCGCCTACGCCGTGGCCGAGGACTCCTCCGCCGCCGCCACGAGCGCCGCCGCCGAGACCGAGGTCCGCCGGTATGTGGCCGAGCGGGATCTGGCGGAGCTGTCCGCGCCGGACGACGACGGCGTCGAGGAACTGGCCGCGAGGATCAGCCGCAGGACCGCTCACTGGGGCGTCGAGGTGAGGCTCGTCGAGCTCACCCGCATCGAGATCCCGCTCAGAGCCGATCTGATCCGCTGGGCCGAGAACTTTCCGTCCGGCGTGCGCCAGCCCGCTCGGGGGCGAGATGAGCATGCGTGAGACGGCGCAGTCCCGATCGAAGTCCGACCGATCCTCAAGAGACCGAGCCTCAAGAGACCGAGCCTCAAGAGACCGAGCCTCGAAAGAAGGTGTCATGCAGGCACGCGAAATCGCCGTAAAACTCCCGACGGTGACTGTGCACGATCCGGTCGCCAGAGCGGTGCGGGTGATGGCGATGGGCGGCCTGCCCGGGCTGATCGTCGTCGACGACAAGAGCCGGCCCCGAATGGTGCTGCCCGGCACCCAGGTGCTGCGCATGGCGGTGCCCGGCGCGTTCCAGGAGGACCCGGCGCTGGCCAGGACCATCGACGAGGCCCACGCCGACCTGTTCTGGGAGGCGCTGGGCAACCTCACCGTGGGCGACTGTCTGCCACGCCAGCAGGTGTCCCCGATCACGGTGAAGCCGGAGGCGACGCTGCTGGAGGTCGCGGCCCTGATGGCCCGCATGCGCAGCCCGCTGGTCGCCGTGGTGGACCGGAGCGGAGTGCTGGCCGGTGCGATCACCTTGGACCGGCTGCTGACCAGCCTGGCCATACCGGACCTGGGCGACTGAGCGCACCCGAGGACCTTCCCCCACGTGATCGGCCGCCGCGCGGCTGCGTCGGCGTGCCATCCGAGGCCTGTGCCTGAACCGCCCGGGCCGGTTGAAATCTTCAGCCCGGATTGAGACGCCCTACGTACGGAGGTCTGACTGTGTGTGAATATTCCGTGGCGATGCCCTTGCGGCGTGCCTTGACCCGAGAACTGATCTGTTCATACGCCCTTCCCGCGGTGCCCGTTCTGGTCAGGGTGCGTACCGGCCCGCCGGGGTGTGGCCGATGAGCGCAATCGTCTCTCTGGCCATTTTCGCGGTGGCGTTCTTCTTCATCGCCACCGAAAAAGTTAACAAAGTCAAAGTAGTGCTCATCGCCGCCGGGATCATGCTCGTCCTCGGGCTGGCACCCGGGGCGGACGTGTTCTATTCCGAGCACGAGGGCATCGACTGGAACGTCATCTTCCTGCTGCTCGGCATGATGATCATCGTCGGGATCATCAAACAGACCGGGGTCTTCGACTACCTGGCGATCTGGGCCGCGAAGAAGTCCAAAGGGCGGCCGTACCGGCTCATGGTGATGCTGATGGTCATCACCGCCGTCGCCTCGCCGTTCCTGGACAACGTCACCACGATCATGCTGGTCGCGCCCGTGACGATCGTGGTGTGTGAACGACTCGACGTGCCGGCGCAGCCGTACCTCATCGCGGAGGTCCTCGCGTCGAACATCGGCGGCGCGGCCACCCTCATCGGTGACCCGCCCAACATCATCATCGGCAGCCGCGCCGGACTGACGTTCAACGACTTCCTCATCCACATGACGCCGATCGTCGTGGTGGTCTTCGTGGTGTTCGTGTTGCTGACGCGAGTGTTGTTCCGCAAGTCGTTCAGGTACAACCCGGAGCGCGTGGCCGAGGTGATGGCCCTGCAGGAGAAGCGCGCCATCACCGACCCGCACCTGCTGGTGCGTTGCATGGTCGTGCTGGCCCTGGTCATCGTCGGGTTCGGGCTGCACTCCGTCGTGCACGTCGAGCCGTCGATCGTCGCCCTGGTCGGCGCCGGTGTGATGATCCTCGTGTCGCGCGTCGACGTCTCGGAGAGCCTGAGCGAGGTCGAGTGGCCGACGCTGGTGTTCTTCGTGGGCCTGTTCGTCATGGTCGCCGGGCTGGTGCACACCGGGGTCATCTCCACCGTGGGCGACTGGGCGGTCGGCGCGGTCGGCGACAACTTCTTCGGCGCCGCCACCTCGCTGCTGTTCGGCTCGGCCGTGCTGGGCGCCTTCTTCGACAACATCCCCTACGCCGCCACGATGGCGCCGATCGTCGAAGGGCTGGTGGCCCAGGCTCCGGATCCGGTCACCGGGCAGGCGCTGTGGTGGTCCTTCGCCCTGGGCGCCGACTTCGGCGGCAACGGCACCGCGGTGGCCGCCAGCGCCAACGTGGTGGCCATCGGCATCGCCGCCCGGGCCGGTCACCGCATCTCGTTCTGGCAGTTCACCAAGTACGGAATCTTCGTCACGATCCTCAGCTCGGTGATGGCCTGGATCTACGTCTACCTGCGCTACTTCATGTGAGTCCGGATCCCGCCCCACGACATCGATCGGAGGTCAACCGCATGGACATCACCCACTCCACCGCCCCCGGCATCGGAGTCGTCCATCATGTCCACACCCAGGAAGGGCACGTGCTGTCCGTCATCCACCACCTTGACGGGCGGCGCACCCTGCTCGTCTACGACTCCACCCCTGATGCCGCCGACCCCGACCGTCCCACGAAGGCGGTCGACCTGGACGGCGGCGAAGCCGACCAGCTGGCCGATCTGCTGCACAGCCGCTCCGTCGCCGAACGGCTGGCCGCCATCGAGCGCGTGCTGGCCGGCCGTGCCGACGGCCAGGCCCGGTAGGCGGAGGAAGCGGGCAGGCCGATCCTGCCCGCTTCCGGGTGGCAGCGGTGCACCTTCGTCGCCGTCGCGGCTACTAACGTGGGCCCCAGGAGTGTCGTCGTGCCGCGGAGATGGAGTGCCAGATGTCGGACAACGGAATCACCGCCGGAGGGCTCGGGCCTCGGATCGCGGAGCGACGGGCGGCGCTGGGCCTGACGCGTGAGGCGCTGGCGGAGCGGGCGGGCGTGCCAGTCGCCTACGTCGAGTGCCTGGAGGAGCCGGAGGTCGCCGCCAGGCTGGTCCGGGCGCTGGACACCATGGCCGAGGAGCTGGGCGCCGGGCCGCGTAAGCCGGAGCTGGTGAGGCTCGACGAGAGCGCGTGCCTGCGGCTGATCTCGCCGGGCGGGGTCGGCCGGATCGGCTTCAACGGCCGCTTCGGCCCGACGGTGCTGCCGGTCAACTACCGGATGCACGACGGGGCGCTCGTCTTTCGCACCGTCGCGGGCAGCGCGACCGACGAGGACCTTCGCACCGGCCTGCGGGGGGTCGAGTATCAGGTGGCGTTCGAGGTGGATCGGATCGACGACCTCACGCGCACCGGGTGGAGCGTGCTCGTCCGGGGCTCGTTGCACCACGTCACCGAGGACGACTCGGCCGCGGCGGCGTCCGCCGAGGTGGAGCCATGGGCCGGCGGCGATCGCCGGCAATATCTCCGGATCACGCCGTCCCATGTGACGGGACGCCGCATCGTGACCGCCTGAGCACGCCCCCCGGCGTGCTCATTCCTTGGCGGGGCCGCCGATCTGGGCGACGTCCTCGGCGGCCTCGATGATGAGTTTGTCGGCCAGGTCCATCAGCGCGCGCCCGGCGGCGAGCTCGTCGCCGATCTCCGGCACCGGACGGTCGTCGGGGTTGCGCCGGGCGACGCCGACGCTCTCGTGCCACCTGGTGCCCCGGGCGGACAGGACCGCTCGGGCCAGTGTCCGCTCGTCGCCGTCGTCCTCGCTGATGTAGATCTGCACTGTCCACTGTTTGACCTGCATGGCTCCCCCTAGGTCGGTGGGTCTGCCGGTGGGTCCGGCCTCTCTCGAAAGCCCTTCAGCACGTGGGCGCGAGATCAGTGCGAAAGTTCTCCATGGCCCGGACGAGGGCGAGGTTCGCGGCGGTCAGCGTGCGCACCTGCTCCTCCAGGGTGCTCACCCGCCTCTTCAGAGCCACCAGCTCGGCGTCGAGCACCGGCGACTCCATGATCACGCGGCCACCGATCATGATCGGTTCACCTCCAAGAGAGCTGGACAAGCACATCGTGACCCGCCGCCACGCTCCGTGGATAGCGGCGAACGTCCCCACCCGGAGGGACCAATGGCACTGTCCGGCCGGCCGCCCCGGCGCTGAAGTGAGAGTCGGCGGTCCCGGTGCGGGCGGGGTTTTCGCTTCCTGAGGCTCCCTGACATGGGATTCGATGTTCGATTTCCAGCTATTCGGGCATTTTGTCCGCATCGGCGCTCGGCGGACGGCCGCCGCGCACTGAAGCATGGCCGAGCGAGGGTGCGCCCGCGCTCCTCGGACCAGGAGGCGAACGGCGATGAGCAGGCCCATCGTGGTCGGGATCGACGGATCGGAGTCGGCCAACACCGCTCTCGACTGGGCGGTCGGCGACGCGGCCCGCCGCGGCCATCCCCTGCGGATCGTGCACGTGCGTGAGCCGTGGAAGAGCGAGCACCACCACACGATGGGCGGCGATGAGCTGACCCGCACCGAACACGACGCCCTGATGCTCGCCGCCGCCGCGGCCCGGGCACGCACACTGGCCCCCGGCCTCGAAGTGACCACCGCGCACCTCACCGGCGCGGTGATAGCCCGGCTGCTGACCGAGTCGGAGACCGCCGACACCCTGGTGGTCGGCAACAGGGGCCTCGGCGGGTTCGCCGGGCTCGTGCTGGGCTCCGTCGGGCTGCACCTGGCCGGGCACGCGCACAGCCCGCTCGTCATCGTGCGTGCTCCCGCGCACGTGGGGAACGGCGTGGTCGTCGCCGCCTACGACGGGTCCGGCGACGCGGACGCCGCCCTCGAATACGCCTTGAAGCAGGCCGCCGCCCTGGGCGCGCGGGTGCTCGTCGTGTACGCCGAGCGCTACCCGGCGCTCGCCCCGCAGGGAGCCGGATACGGGCCCCTGCTCGGCGGGGCGTTCGCCGACGTCGAGACCGAGATCCGGCAGCGGCTCGCACCCTGGCGGGAGAAGTATCCAGGAGTCGAGATCATCGAGTCGATCGTCCAGGGGCATCCGGTGCCCATCCTGGCCGCCGCCTCCCGGACCGCAGACCTGGTCGTGATCGGACCGCACGGACTGGGCGGATTCGCCTCCGCCGTGCTCGGCTCGGTCACGCACGGCGTGATCCATCGGGTGCACTGCCCGGTGGCCGTGGTACGAGCAACTCGGAGGCCGTCATGACCGTCGTCGTCGCTCCCCCGTACCTGACCGACGAGGCCCGCCGCGACTGGCAGCTGCTGCAGGCGGCGACCGAGGATCCGCCTGCGTTCGACCCGGCGCAGGCCGAGCTGCTGCCGGAACCCGCGCGGCGCTGGCTGCTGCACACCATCGCGCCCGGCACGCCGCTGCTGCGGGGCGTCGTGCTGGAGACGCACGGCACGATCCGGCTGGGCGGCTGGCGCACCTTCCACGCCACGGAGGTGCTGCTGCCGATGATGGGATTCGTCTGGACGGCCACCGCGTACGTGGGGCTGCTGAACGTGCAGGGGTTCGACCGCTACCGGGACGGCTCCGGGGAGATGCGCTGGCGGTTGCTGAACACGGTCCCGGTCATGTCGGGCACCGGCAAGGACATCACCAGGAGCGCGGCCGGGCGGCTGGCGAGCGAGTTCGTGCTGGCGCCGGCCACGGCGCTCGATCCGCGGATCCAGTGGAAACCGGTCGACGACCGCCAGGTGATCGCCCGCCTGCCGGTCGGGGACGAGGAGCACGAGGTGACGCTCGACGTCGCCCCCAACGGCAGACTGACGGCCGTCACCCTCTGCCGCTGGGGTAACCCCGACCAGAGCGCGTACCACAGCCATAGGTTCGGGGCGAAGTGCGAGGGCGAGGTCGCCTTCGACGGGTTCACGATCCCCGAGTCGTTCCGGATCGGCTGGTGGCCGGGCACGAAGCGGTGGGCCGACGGTGAGTTCATCCGGTTCTCGATCGACGACGCCCTCTACCGATGAGCGCCGGGGCGGGACCTTGGGCCCACGGACGTGGGACGTTCGCCGGTGCCGCGACCGGCCAGGCGGGCGGCATCGTGAAGGATGAAGAGGAGGTGAGCACGATGGCAATCGAAGTCAAGGACATCATGGGGCGCGTGGCCATCGCCGTGCTCCAGGACGCTTCGTTCGCCGACATCGTGACGGCGATGAAGCGTTACGCGGTGGGCGCGGTCACCGTGATCGACGCCGACCGGCGGCCGGTGGGGGTGGTCTCCGAGAACGACCTGTTGCTCAAGGAGGCCGATCCCGTACGGCACAGCGTTTCCATGTTCGAGTCCCGCAAGCAGCGGCTGGAACACCAGAAGGCGGCAGGGGTCACGGCGACCCAGCTCATGACCTCCCCGGCGATCACCGTCACCCCGGGGGTCTCCGTCCGCGACGCGGCCCGGCTGATGTACGACAAGCGTGTCAAGCAGCTGCCCGTGATCGATCCCGTCACCGGGCGCATCATCGGCACCCTGCACCAGCACGACGTGCTCCGCGTCTTCCTCCGCCCGGCGTCGGAGCTGGAGGCGGACATCCGGGCACTGCTGCCCCAGCGTGACGCGTTCACGATCGACATCGACAGGGGCGTCGTGACCATCAGCGGCCGGGTCGCCTGGAACTCCCAGGTCATCGCGCTGGTCGAGGCGATCCGGGGCGTCGAGGGCGTCGTGGACGTCGTCAACGAGCTGACCTACGAGAAGGAAGACCTCCTCGTCGTCCCGCCGGTGCTCTAGGCCCTTCGGTGGACGTCGAGGAAGACGCTCGCGTGCGGGTCCGGCCGTCCGTCCAGCGCCCGGTGACCGGCAGCGAGGCCCGGCAGGTGCGCGACCCGCTCCGCGACCTCCCTTCCGACCAGGCGACCTGCGCCGGCTGCCTGCGTGAGCTGTTCGATCCGGCCAACCGTAGATATCGCTATGCCTTCATCGACTGCGCGTCCTGCGGCCCCCGCGCGGCGATCATCGAGAGCCTGCCGTACGTCCGGGACCGCACGACCATGCGTCACTTCCCGATGTGCGCGGCCTGCGGCGCCGAATACCACGACCCGGCCGGGCGGCGCTTCCACGCCGAGTCGATCGCGTGCGCGTCGTGCGGTCCCCGGCTGCGGTTCCTCGGCATCACGGGAGACCCGGCGCTACGGGCCGCGATCGAGATCGTCGCCGGTGGCGGGGTGATCGCGGTCAAGGGGCCCGGCGGCTTCCAGATCATGTGCGACGCGATCGACGACGCGGCCGTGGCCCGCTTCCGCGAGCTCACCGGACGCCCGGCGGAGCCGCTGCCCGTCATGGTCCGCGACGTGACCGGCGCCGGCGCCCTGGGCGTCCTGACCGAGGACGACCGGCGCCTGCTGGGCGGCCCCTCCGCCCCGATCGTGCTGGTCCCGCGGCGGCGCCACGCCGTGCTCTCCACGGGGGTCTGCGCCGGGACGACCGGCGTCGGGCTGCTCCTGCCCGGCACGCCGTTGCACCACCTGCTGCTGGACGGGCTCCGCCGCCCCCTCGTCGTCGTCGCCGCGGACGACTCCATCGGCTCGGAGGACGCCGCGGCGCTCGGTGTGGACGGCGTCCTCACCCACGACCGGCCCGTCGTGACCTGCCGCGACGACTCCGTGGTCCGGTCCCTCGGGTCGCGTTCGACCGTGATCCGCCGGGCTCGCGGCCTGGCGGACGCGCCGCTGCCGCTGCCGGTCGCCGCCCGGCGGCCCCTGGTGGCCATGGGCGCGGCACGGGCCAGCACGTTCACCCTGGCCGACGGCGAGCGGGCGATCCTCGGGCCGCACCTCGGCGACCTGACGGACGCCCGCGCCCTGGAGGCGTACGAGGGGGAGCTCGACCGGCTGGGAAGGCTGCACGGCATCGAGCCCGTCCACGCCGCGCACGACCTGGATCCCGGATGCCTCTCCTCCCGGCTGGCGCGGCGCTGGCCGAGCCGCGTGGCCGTGCAGCACCACCACGCGCACGTCGCGGCGGTGGCCGCCGAGCACGCCCTGGAGGCGCCCTTCCTCGGGGTCGCCTACGACGGGCTCGGCCTGGGCGACGACGGCACCTTCTGGGGCGGCGAGCTGCTGCTGGCCACCTATACCGGCTACCGGCGGCTCGGCCGCTTCTCCCATGCTCCGATGCCCGGCGGCGCCGCGGCCCTGCACAGGCCCGCCCGCATGGCACTCGGCTATCTCGTCGGCGGCGAGACCACCGGTAAGCCCATCCCCATGGGTCTCGCCGCCGATCTCCCCGGCTTTCCCGCCCCGGAGGCCATCCGCCAGGTGATCGCCCGAGGCGCCCCGGTCACCTCCGGCGCGGGCAGCCTGTTCGACGCGGCCGCCGCCCTGCTCGGCCTCTGCGCGGTCGCCGGGTTCGAGGGGGAGGCGGCGATGCGGCTGGAGCAGGCCGCGGCCGGTTCGTGCTCTGCCTCGCTCCCTGTCTCGCCCCCTGTGGAGCCGCTGGCCTGGCGGCTGGCGCGGCGTGACGGGCTGTGGGTGTACGACGCTGTGGCCACGCTGCGCGACCTGCTGGAGGCCAGGGCCGACGGCGAGCCGGTCGGGCGGATCGCGGCGGCCTTCCACGCCACGATCGCGGCGGTCACGGTGCTGCTGTGCGAGCGGGCCGCCGCCGAGCACGACGTCACCACGGTCTGCCTGTCGGGCGGGGTGTTCCAGAACCGGCTGCTGGCCGCCGACGTGCTCGCCCGGCTGACCCTGGCCGGCTTCGAGCCGTACATCGGCGAGCGGGTGCCGGTCGACGACGGCGGCGTCAGCTACGGCCAGGCCGCGATCGCCGCGGCCAGGCTGGCTATGACCTGAGTGCTGTGACCCGACTCAGGCGCCACCCCAGATGGGGACGTCGACCACGTCGTCGTGCTTCCAGGTGAGCTCGTCGCGCACGCCCACGACGCCGTCGATGCTCTCGACCATCCGGACCGCCGCGATCGCCTCGGTGTGCTTGCCGACCACGCCGGACAGGTGCACGATGCCGTCGGTCACCTTGACGTCGACGCCCTTCGGGTCGGCCCACATCACGGCGGAGGGGATGCCGGCCAGCACCAGGTTTCTGATCATGTCGTCGCCGCGCACGAAGACCTTGATCAGGTCGCGGCGGCTGACGATGCCGACCAGCTTGCCGTCGGCGTCGACGACGGGCAGCCGCTTGACGCCGTGGCGGTCCATCAGCCGGGCGGCCAGCACGACGGGGGAGTCGGGCGTGGTGACGTGGGCCGGTGAGGTCATCAGCTCGCCGGCGGTCTCGCCCATGGCCTTGTAGTAGCCGCTGCCCTCGCTGCCGACGGAGTGGCGGATCCGGGCGCGGAGCGGCGGGCGGTAGTCGTCGCCGTAGTAGCGCTCCTTGAACTCCTCCTTGGCCAGCAGGTCGGCCTCGGACACGACGCCCTTGACGTGGTCGTCGTCGTCCAGCACGGGCACGCCGCTGACGCCCTTGCCGATGAGCAGTTCGGCGACGACGTGGAAGGAGGCGTTCTGGTTGACGGCGGCCACCTCGGTGGTCATCACGTCCTGGACGGTCATCCTCATGGGAATCACCTCGGGTGTCTGACCCGGACGATGCCGGGCACGGTGCGGGCGAGCACGTCGGCGATGCGGTCGGCGTGCCGGTGGGGCGGCCCGCTCAGCTCGGCCACGCCGTCGTGGACGGCGACCTCCCAGCTCGGGCCGAAGGGATACTGCTCCCCGAGCGCGTCGAGCACGGCCTGGCGCAGCTCCTCGTCGGGGCGGGCCAGCATCGCCATCAGGTCGCGGCGGCTCACCATCCCGACGATCTCGTCGCCTCTGAGAACCGGCAGGCTCTTGATCCGCTTGCCGACCATGAGGTCGATGGCCTTGGTGACGTCCGTCGTCTCGGTGACGGTGACCACCTCGCCGGTCATGACCTCCGAGACCTGGCGCGGCGGCGGCTCGGCGGACGTCTCGACGGGACGTGCCGAGGCCCGGGGATCGGGTTCGAACTCACCGCGCAGCAGGTCGAGCTCGCTGACCACGCCGACCAGCCGTCCCCCGGCGTCGACCACGGGAGCGGCGGTGATGTCGTGGCCGTGCAACACCCGGATGGCCCTGCGCACCGGGTCGGTGCGCAGGACCGTGACGACCGGGCTGCTCATGACCTCGCGGACGAGCATGGCTATCTGCCCTCCCACTTCGAGTCGTCCTGCTTCCAGGCCAGCTTGTCGATCACGTCCACCACGCCGTTGACGCGCTGGGTCATCCGCACCGCGATGCCGGTCTCGCTGCGGCGGTCCATCGATCCGCCCAGCGTCACCACGCCCTGGTGGACCTCGACGGTGACGCTGGAGGTGTCGACCCACAGGGCCCGGTCGAGGATCTCGTCCCGCACCTCGGTGGCGATCTCCTCGTCACCGCGCAGGAACAGCTTGACCAGGTCACGACGGCTGACGATGCCGACCAGCTTGCCGCCGGGTTCGACCACGGCCAGCCGCTTGACGTCGCGGGAGTCCATCAGGCGCGCGGCCGAGACCGCCGACGCCTCCGGGGAGATGGTGATCGCCGGCGAGCTCATCAGCTCGGCCGCGGTGTCACCGGCCGCCTTCTGCCTGCCCTTGGGGTGGCGCAGCCGGGCGCGGAGCGGCGGCTGGTAGCCCTCGCGGTAGAACTGCTCCCTGAACTCCTCCTTGCGGAGCAGGTCGGCCTCCGACACCATGCCGATGACGCGATTGCCGGCGTCCACCACGGGCACGGCGCTGATGCCGCCCGAGATGAGCGTCTCGGCGATGTCCTTGAAGGGGGTGTCGCCTCTCACCGAGGCGACCTGGCCGGTCATCACGTCCTTGACGGTCATCCTCATGACTACCTCCTTGGGGTGCTCTCATCTCATCTCGTGGGACGCCCCGCCCGTAGGGGCGGAAGTCCCGAATGCGCGCGGTCCTTGGTCAGCGCGGCCGGGGCGGCCGGCGCGGTCAGCGCAGCCGGCGCAGCAGCGGCGAGGGCTGCGGCCGGGACGGGGCGACCCGGATCCGGACGTCCACCGTCGTGGCGCCGTCGGGGGTGACGATCACCGGGTTCAGGTCGAGCTCGGTCACCTCGGGCAGGTCCTCCAGCAGCCTGCCGATGCGGATCAGCTGCTCGGCCAGGGCCTCGACGTTCACCGGCCGCGAACCGCGGTAGCCGTGCAGCAGGGGCGCGCAGCGGAGCTGCTCGATCATCTCGACGGCCGTGGCACGGCTGAGCGGCGGCACCCGGAAGGCCTGGTCGGCCAGCAGCTCGGCCGTGACACCGCCCATTCCCACCATGACCAGCGGCCCGAACGACGGATAGTTGACGCCGCCCACGATGATCTCGACGCCCTTGGGCAGCATGGGCTGCACGATGCCGCCGGTCATCTCGGCCCCGATCCGCGCGGACATGTCCTCGTACGCCTGCCGTACCTCTTCGGTGGTCTTCAGATCGAGGCGTACGCCACCCACGTCGCTCTTGTGCACCGGACCCGTCGCCTTCAGCACGGCGGGCAGCCCGACCTTGGCGGCGGCCTTGGCGGCGGCTTCCGGGCCGTCCACGTCCACGGAGGGCACCAGGGTCAGCCCGTAGTGGCCGAGCAGGGCGGTGGCGTCGGCGGGGGACAGCCAGCCGCCGGTGGGGTGCGCCTCCAGCTCGGCCCGTACGATCTCCCGGCCCGCCTCCGCCTGGGCCTGGGGGCGGGCCTCCGCCGCCTCGGCCGGGCGGGCCCGCCACTCGGCGTAGCGCACCGCGTTGAACAGCGTCTCGACGGCCTGCTCGGGGAAGGCGTAGCTGGGGATGCGGTCGTCGATCAGCCCGTCATGGCCGACGACGCAGGCCAGCACGGTCTTGTTCGTGTGCTCGGTGGCGGCGGCGATGGCCCGGCGGGTCTCCTCCAGCCCGGAGCCGAACGGCGGTGTGTAGACGACCAGGATCGCGTCGACGTCGGGGGAGTCGGCCACGGCCTTGATCGCGGTGCCGATCTCGTCGGCCAGCGCGTCGGCGGTCAGATCGATCGGGTTGCCCAGGGCGGCCGACTCGCGGGCCTCGAACAGCCCGCGGGGCAGCTCGGGGACGACGAGCCCGTGGCGCTCGCAGGCGTCGGCGGCCATCGCCTCGGGGCCGCCGGAGTTGCCGACGATCGCGACGCGGCGGCCCCGGGGGAGCGGCTGCGTGGCCAGCAGGCGGGCGGTGTCGATGAGATCGTGCACGCTGTCGAGCCGCAGCACGCCGGAGGCGCGGACGAGCGCGTCCACGGCGACGTCGGGGCTGGCGGCGGCCGCGGTGTGGGAGCGGACCGCCCGGTCACCGGCGCCGGACCGGCCGCTCTTGACCAGCAGGATCGGCTTCTTCGCCGAGACGCGCCGGGCGATGCGGGCGAACTTGCGCGGGTTGCCGAACGACTCCAGGTAGAGCGCGATCACGTCGGTGTTCTCGTCGTCCTCCCAGTACTCCAGCAGGTCGTTGCCGCTCACATCGGCCTTGTTGCCGACGGAGACGAACGACGACACGCTCAGCCGTTCCAGCAACGCGGCCCCGACGGCGCCCGACTGCGACATCAGCGCGACGCGGCCTCGGGCCGGAGCCTGTGGCAGGAAGCTGGCGTTGAGCCGGGCGGGGGTGCTCACGACGCCCAGGCAGTTGGGCCCGACCAGCCGCATCCCGGCGGTGCGGCAGATCCGCAGCAGGTCGGTCTCCACGTGCCGCAGCCCGGCCTCGGCGAACCCGGAGGTCAGCACGACCAGCCCGGACACTCCTGCCTCGGCGCACTCTCGGGCCACTTTCAGCACGTGCTCGGCGGGCACCGCGACGACCGCCAGGTCCACGCCCGCCTTGATCGCGCCCACGTTCGGCAGGCAGGCCAGTCCCTCGATCTTGTCGGCCTTGGGGTTGATCGGGTAGATGTCTCCGGGGAAGCCACCGTCGATGAGGTTGCGCAGCACCCGGTGGCCCACGCTCGCGGGGTTGCGGCCGGCCCCGATCACGGCGACCGACCGGGGCGCCAGCACGCGGGCCAGCGAGGCGCGCTCGGCCTCGTGGTCGCGGGCCTCGATGCCCGCCTGCAGCCGGGCTGTCGGCTGCGCGTCGATGCTGATGTGCATGGAGCCGCCCTCGAAGCGGCGTTGCACGTCCAGCCCGAGGTTCTGCAGCACGCGGATCATCGTCTGGTTCTCAGCCAGCACGTCGGCGATCAGCTCGTTCACGCCGTGGGCGGCGGCGTCGAGGGCGACGTGCTCCAGGAGCAGCGTGCCCAGTCCGTGGCCGTGCACGGCGTCGTCCAGCAGGATCGCGAGGTCGGCGATGTCGTCCTTGACCGGGATGTACTCGGCGACGGCGACCAGCCGGTCGCGCATGGTGGCCACCAGCGCGTGGCCCTGGTAGGCGGGGCTGGTGAGCCGGTCCATGTAGGAGTGGGCGGTGTTGCGGCCGCCGGTGAAGAAGCGCAGGTAGGCGGAGCGTTCGGAGGATCGGTCGACCAGCTGGTGCAGGGCCGGGCGGTCGGCGGGGGTCAACGGGCGCACGTGGGCGATGCCGCCGTTGCGCAACAGGACGTCATAGCCGTCAGACATGCGAGGTCTCCAGTTCGGTGGCGGGTCGGCGCGGGCTGCGGGCCACGTACGGGCCGTAACCGAGCCTGATGATCATCTGAGGGTGTCCGCGCCGGTGGTGCGGGTCCCTGCGGCGGCGCATGTCCCGCAGGTCCAGGGGTTGGTTGAGGAAGGACGTCGACAGCCCGTGCCTGGTCGCGACCAGCAGCACCCGCTGCAGCGCCTGGCCGGCCCGCAGCCAGTCGACCGGCCGGTCGCCCGGCGTGGTGAGCACGGCGATCTGGGGACGCTCCTCGAACCGCGCGCTGTCCGCACGCCGCCCGAAGTCGCGCACCGGAGCCGGCTCGCGGCTGGGACGCGGTCCGTGCACGTAGTCGGGCACACCGTCGTACCGCGCCCCCGGCATCGTCCACGCGGCCAGCTCGGCCTGGTAGTCGTGGTCGCGGGACAGCTCGTCCTCGGCGATCGCGGTGTAGTCCAGGAGGTCGGCCGTGCCGTGCCGGTCCAGGGGCACCAGGTTGGCGCCTTCCCGGGAGGCGGCGATGCGCAGTTCGGCCATGACCGACGGCGGCACCGGGCGCTCGTAGTAGGGCTCACGGTTGGTGCGCCGCACCCAGATGAGGTCGTACAACTCACGCTGCTCGCCCGACGCCGGGCGGGCGTCGGTCATGCGCACGGCGGCCAGCAGCTCGGGCTGTTCGACCGAGGCCGGCAGCAGCCAGACCACCGGGCGCTGCCCGGCCGCCCGCACCGCGAGCCGCAGGTTGAACAGTGCCGCGCCGCAGCTGACATGCTGCGAGCGCCCGCGAGGGTCGCTCACCCGCAACCGCCGGTCGGGGTCGGCCAACAGCTCGACGAACTCGTGACGGACGACGTCGAAGCGCCACGGCTGGGTGTTGAGCACTGACGGCGCGTGCCCGGCGGCGAGAAGCAACCTCCGGACGCCCAGTTCGGTGGCGAGTGGGGTAGACATGGCACACCTCCTACCCAGACGCTCGCGCAGCGCGCACAGGGCGAGGCAGTGCCGGAGGGCCCTCGGGTCGGTGCCAAAGGTCCCATCGGGATGGGGTCTGCCGGCCCTACGAGGGGTGCCCGCCGGTGCCCGACCCTGCTGCAATGGATGTTCTGGACCTTTCGCGCTGGCAGTTCGGCATTACGACCGTCTACCACTTTCTGTTCGTCCCCCTGACGATCGGGCTGTCGATCCTCGTGGCCGGTCTGCAGACCGCCTGGCACCGCACGCGGAAGCCGGAGTATCTGCGGCTGACCAAATTCTTCGGAAAGCTCTTCCTGATCAACTTTGCCATGGGAGTGGTGACCGGCATCGTGCAGGAGTTCCAGTTCGGGATGAACTGGAGTGACTACTCCCGCTTCGTCGGTGACGTTTTCGGCGCTCCGCTGGCGATGGAAGGGCTGATGGCCTTCTTCCTCGAATCCACGTTCCTCGGGCTGTGGATCTTCGGCTGGGACCGGCTCTCGCCCCGGCTGCACCTGGCGACGATCTGGGTGGCCGCGATCGGCACCAACATCTCCGCCTACTTCATCCTCGCCGCGAACTCCTGGATGCAGCACCCGGTCGGCTACCGGATCAACAACGGCCGGGCCGAGCTCACCGACATCTGGGCCGTGCTCACCAACTCCACCACGCTGGTCACCTTCCCGCACGTGATCTTCGGCGCGTTCATGACCGCCGGCGCGTTCGTGCTCGGCGTCAGCGCCTGGTTCCTGCTGCGCAAGCGGGACGTGGACATCTTTCGCGTCTCCGCCCGGATGGCCATGGTCGTCAGCCTGGTCGCCGCGATCGGCGTGTCCTTCTCCGGCCACTGGCAGGCGCAGATCATGACCGAGCAGCAGCCGATGAAGATGGCCGCCGCCGAGGCCCTGTGGGAGGACGAGACGTCGGCCGGCTTCTCGCTGTTCGCCATCGGCGACGTCGAGAACGGGCGCAACCACGTCAACCTGCAGATCCCGTACGGCCTGAGCCTGCTGTCCACCAACACCCTGGACGGCGAGGTCGAGGGCATCAACGACATCCAGGCCCGCTACGAGGCGCTCTACGGCCCGGGCGACTACCGGCCGATCGTCGGACTGGCCTACTGGTCGTTCCGGCTGATGATCGGGTTCGGGGTGCTCGCCGCGCTGGCGGCGCTGGGCGGGCTCTGGCTGACCAGGCGCGGCAGGCTGCCCGCGAGCCGGTGGCCCTACCGGCTGGCCATCGTGGGCATCGGCCTGCCGTTCCTGGCCAACGCCCTCGGCTGGATCTTCACCGAGATGGGCCGCCAGCCGTGGACCGTGTTCGGCCTCATGCGGACCGCCGCCGCCGTCTCACCCGGCGTGGACGTCACCGAGGTGGCCATCACGCTGGTCGGCTTCACCCTCGTCTACGCCGTGCTCGCCGTCATCGAGGTGCGGCTGCTGCTCAAGTTCATCCGCATCGGGCCGCAGGAGGAGCAGGAGCCCGATGACGCCGTCCCCGCCCTCAGCTACTAAGGATTCCCGGTCATGGAACTCACCACCATCTGGTTCGTGCTCATCGCCGTGCTATGGACCGGCTACTTCGTGCTCGAGGGCTTCGACTTCGGGGTCGGCATCCTGCTGCCCTTCCTGGGACGGGACGAGACCGACCGGCGCACCATCGCGCGGACGATCGGGCCGGTGTGGGACGGCAACGAGGTGTGGCTGCTCGTGGCCGGCGGCGCGACCTTCGCCGCCTTCCCCGAGTGGTACGCCACCCTGTTCAGCGGCTTCTACCTGCCGTTGTTCCTCATCCTGCTGGCGCTGATCATGCGCGGCGTGGCCCTGGAGTACCGCGACAAGAGCGACAGCACCAAGGGCTGGGACCGGGCCTTCTTCTGGGGCTCGCTCGGCCCCGCCCTGCTGTGGGGCGTCGCGTTCGCCAACATCGTGCGGGGCGTGCCGCTCGACGCCGACCACGAATACACCGGGACACTGCTCACCCTGCTCAACCCGGTCGCCCTGCTCGGCGGCGCGGCCACGCTGCTGCTGTTCACCCAGCACGGAGCCGTCTTCCTCGCCCTGCGCACCACCGGCGAGCTGAGGAAGCGGGCCGTCCGCGCCGCTCGGGTGCTCGCCCCGGCCACCGTGCTGGTGGTCATGGCGTTCCTGGTCGCGATCCGGTCCGGAACCGTCTCCTGGGCCGCCGTGGGCCTGGCCTTCGCGGGCATCGTGGGCACCCTGGTCGCCACCGTGATCGGCCGTGACGGCTGGGCGTTCACCGCCAGCGCCGTCGCCATCGCCGCGGTCACCGCCACCCTGTTCACCAGCCTGTGGCCGAACGTGATGCCCGCGCTCGACCCGGCCAACAGCCTGACCGTGACCAACGCGGCCTCCAGCCCGTACACCCTCACGGTGATGACCTGGGTCGCGGTCATCTTCACGCCGCTGGTGCTGGCCTACCAGGGGTGGACGTACTGGGTCTTCCGCCGCCGCCTGACCGGAGCCGGCTGAGCGAAGGCCGACGGGCCCTAGCCGGACGGGACCTTCGGCCCTCACCGAGCGCCTCCCACCTGTGATGAGCTGGAATCGATACCGGTTGGAGGCAGAGATGAGCAGTCGTACGGCACAGGAGCGGGAGCATGCGATCACGGCGGCTCTGGAGGCCGGACGCTGGGCCCCGTCGGTGCACAACACGCAACCCTGGTCCTTCTCCGTGTCCGGCGAGGTCATCAGCGTGCGGGCCGACACCGACCGCAAGCTGCGCGTGGAGGACAGCGCCGGCCGGGAGCTGCTGATCGGCTGCGGCGCGGCCGTCTTCAACATCCGTACTGCCCTGCGGAGCGAGGGTTTCGAGCCCGTCGCGCGGGTGCTGCCGGACCCGGATCGCCCGTCGCTGGTGGCGACCGTGGGTGTCGGGGCGCCGATGGAGGCCGACGAGCACACGTGGCTGCTCGGCGGCGAGATCGAGCGGCGGCGCACCCACCGGGCGGGGTTCACCACCCTGCCGATCCCGGAGCGGCTGATCGAGGCGCTGGTCGGCGAGGCCAGGAGCGAGGGGGCCAGGCTGACGCCGGTCGTCTCGCCCGAGGCGATCGAGGTCGTGGCCGCGCTCACCCGGGCCGCCCAGGGGGTGCAGTCGCAGGACCGGCGCTTCAGCCTGGAGGTGATCCGCTGGGCGCGCCCGCCGGGCAGCGGCCGCGGTGACGGCGTGCCGGCCGGCGGCTACCCGCGCGAGGCTGCGCGGACGGATCCGCGATTCGCGCAGCGCGACTACGCCTGGCGGCACGAGTGGGGCAGCGAGGCCGACCAGAGCATGTCGACGGCGACCGGGGTGGTCGCGTTGCTGACCACCTCGGACGACAGCCGCGAAGAGTGGATCGCCGCCGGTCAGGCGTTGCAGCGGGTCCTGCTGCGGGCCTCGGCGCACGGTGTCAGCGCCGCCTTCCACACCCAGGTGCTGGAGATGCACCACCTGCGTGAGTTCCTCAAGGACGAGCTGTGCTCGGGCGAGTACCCGCAGATGATCATGCGGTTCGGGATCACGTTCGACGACAAGGACGCCGTCCGCCGGCCACTGTCCGAGATCGTCGAGTGAGGCCGGAAGCGGTGTGCCGCGTTGCCTTCCTAATAGGGTGGGGGGGTATGGTATTAATGACGTTTGAAAGAGCCGGCTAACGGAGGATTGATGGGAATGACCACCACCAGCACCTATGTCGTCGAGGGCATGACCTGCGGCCACTGCGTGAGTTCGGTCAAGGAGGAGGTCGGCGAGGTCGAGGGTGTCACCTCGGTCGAGGTTGACCTGGCCGGCGGGCTGCTGACCGTCGGCGGCGACGGCCCGGTCGACCCGGCGAAGATCACCGCCGCCGTCGAGAAGGCCGGATACAAGGTGGTGTCACAAGGGTGAGCGTCCCGCCCGACACGAGAAGGGAGAGACGATGTCCCACCACACGTCTCACCTCGCCGATGGCCGGTCACACCAGGCGGTCGAGCTCTCGATCGGCGGGATGACCTGTGCCTCCTGCGCCAACCGGATCGAGCGCAAGCTCAACAAGCTCGACGGGGTGACCGCGACGGTCAACTACGCGACGGAGAAGGCCAAGGTCACCTTCGCCGACGGTGTCGACCCGGG
>NZ_JBEZFS010000044.1:0-57443 GCF_040649575.1 Nonomuraea sp. NPDC048916 | reverse complement strand
CCCCCCCCCCCCCCCCCCCCCCCCCCCCCCCCCCCCCACAAGGGTTTCGTCAGCCGTCGGTGACGTCGAACTTGTAGCCGAGGCCCCGGACGGTGAGGATGCAGCGCGGGTTGGACGGGTCGGACTCGATCTTCGCGCGCAGCCGCTTGACGTGCACGTCGAGGGTCTTGGTGTCGCCCACGTAGTCGGCGCCCCAGACGCGGTCGATGAGCTGGCCGCGAGTGAGCACCCGGCCGGCGTTGCGCAGCAGCACCTCGAGCAGCTCGAACTCCTTCAGCGGCAGCTGCACCTGGTCACCCCGCACGGCCACGACGTGGCGGTCGACGTCCATGCGCACCGGGCCGACCGCGAGCACGGCGGTCTCCAGCTCCTCCACGGCGTCGCCCTGGCGGCGAAGCACCGCGCGGATGCGGGCGACCAGCTCGCGCGAGGAGAACGGCTTGGTGACGTAGTCGTCGGCGCCCAGCTCCAGGCCCACGACCTTGTCGATCTCGCTGTCCTTGGCGGTCAGCATGATGACCGGCACCTTGGAGCGCTGGCGCAGCGAGCGGCACACCTCCGTGCCGGGCAGGCCGGGCAGCATGAGGTCGAGCAGCACCAGATCGGCGCCGTTGCGGTCGAACGTCTCGAGCGCCTCGGGCCCGGTCGCGGCCACCGAGACCTCGAAGCCCTCCTTGCGCAGCATGTAGGAGAGAGCGTCGGAGAAGGACTCCTCGTCCTCGACCACGAGCACTCGTGTCATTGGGCGGCCTCCAGGGGAATCGAGGGTGGTACGGCCACCGCGGTGCCGCCGAAGGCGGGCAACCGCAGCGTGAAAGTGGAGCCGGAGCCTTCCTTGCTCCAGACGGAGACCTCGCCCGCGTGGGCGGCGGCGACGTGCTTGACGATGGCGAGCCCGAGGCCCGTGCCGCCGGTCGCGCGGGACCTGGCCGGGTCTGCGCGGAAGAAGCGCTCGAAGATGCGCTCCAGCGCCTCCTCGGGAATGCCGATGCCCTGGTCGCTGACGCTGATCTCGACGGAGTCGC
The DNA here is from genome assembly GCF_040649575.1 of Nonomuraea sp. NPDC048916. Taxonomy (NCBI): domain Bacteria; kingdom Bacillati; phylum Actinomycetota; class Actinomycetes; order Streptosporangiales; family Streptosporangiaceae; genus Nonomuraea; species Nonomuraea sp. NPDC048916. The sequence continues at coordinate 56,418 of NZ_JBEZFS010000044.1, read as the reverse complement.
CCGCCGGCCTGCTGCTGATCACGACCCTCGTGTGCTCGGGGCTGTAGGCGATGGCGTTGTCGATGAGGTTGCGCAGCGCGGTGACGAGCAGCTCCTCGTCGCCCCAGATGCGCAGCCCCTCGGTGCCGCCGCTGACGAGCGTGATGTCCTTGGCGCCGGCGCGGGTGTTGCAGTAGTCGATGGCGTCGTGGACGGCCTCGTCGATCGGCACCTGGCCGGGGGTGGGGATGGCCTCGGCGCCCTGGATCCGGCTCAGCGTGATCAGGTCCTGCACCAGGTAGGTGAGCCTGGCGGCCTCGTGCTGCATGCGGCCGGCGAAGCGGGTGACGGCCTCGGGGTCGTCGGCGGCGTCCTGCACGGTCTCGGCGAGCAGGCTGAGCGCGCCCACCGGGGTCTTCAGCTCGTGGCTGACGTTGGCCACGAAGTCGCGCCGCACGGCCTCGACCCGGCGCCGTTCGGTCTGGTCCTCGGCGAGCACCAGCACCTGTCCGTGGCTGCCGAGGGGGGCCACGCGGACCGCGAAGTTGGTGATCTCCTGGCCGAACTTGTGGCCGGCGACGTCGATCTCGGTCTCGCGGATCTCGCCGTCCCTTCGTACCTGCCGGGCGAGCGCGAGGATCTCGGCGGCCATCAGCCGGTCGCCCTTGACCAGGCCGAACGCGCGCGCGGCCGAGCTGGCGCGCAGCACGCGGTCGTTGGCGTCGAGCACCACGGCCGAGGACGGCAGCACGGCGAGCACCGACGCGACACCCTGCGGCAGCAGGGCAGAATCGTTCTCGGCGGGCGTCTCGGCGCGGCTGGGGGCCTCGATCTGGTTGCGGTAGAACAGGACGGCCAGCGCGCCCACGACGAAGCCGGCCAAGGCCGCGAAGCTCATGGCCATCTCACTCATGTCTTCGATGGTAGGCGGCCATCACGCGGCGGCAGACCTCTCACCAGGGGATGAACGCCTCTTTCCGGCAATGTTCATCTCGGCGTCGAGGTTCGTTCATCGACGCGCGCGTACGGTGACTGGCATGCGCGACGCGTACCATGAGGAACTCGACTCCCTGACCGACAAGCTGGTGGAAATGACCAGGCTTGTCCGCTCGGCCATCTCCCGGGCCACGACCGCCCTGCTCGACGCCGACCTCCAGCTCGCGGAGAGCGTCATCTCGCGCGACGAGGTGGTGAACGGCGTCTTCGACGACATCGAGACGTCCATCTTCGACCTGCTGGCCCGGCAGCAGCCGGTCGCGGTGGACCTGCGGATGGTCATCACCGGCCTGCGCATGGCCACCAACCTGGAGCGCATGGGCGACCTGGCGGTGCACGTGGCCAAGGTCGCGCGGCTGCGCCACCCCGACTCGGCCATCCCCCCGGAGATGCGCTCCACGATCGTGGAGATGGGGCAGATCGCCGAGAACCTGGTCACCAAGGCCGGCAGCTGCGTGGCCTCGCGGGACGTCGAGTCGGCCATGGAGCTCGACCAGGACGACGACGCGATGGACCGGCTGCACCGGCGGTTGTTCAGGGACATCCTGGCCAAGGAGTGGCAGCACGGGGTGGAGCCGGCCATCGACATCACGCTGATCGGCCGCTACTACGAGCGTTACGCCGACCACGCGGTGCACGTCGCGGAGTCGGTCGTCTACATGGTGACCGGCTCGCGCCCGGCCGACAGGGCCTGAGGCCGATCAACGCCCCTGGTTGGCCACCGCCTCGATGGCCGCCTTGGCGGCCTCGGGGTCGAGGTATTCGCCGCGCGGCCGCAACGGGCGGAAGTGGGCGTCGAGGTCGTAGCGCAGCGGGATGCCCGTCGGGATGTTGAGGCCGGCGATCTCGTCGTCGCCGACGCCGTCGAGGTGCTTGACCAGGGCCCGCAGCGAGTTGCCGTGGGCCGCCACGAGGACCGTGCGGCCCGCCGCGAGGTCGGGCACGATCGCGTCGTACCAGTAGGGCAGCATGCGGTCGACGACGTCCTTGAGGCACTCGGTGCGGGGCATCAGCTCCGGGGGCAGCAGGGCGTAGCGGGGGTCGCCCGCCTGGGAGTATTCGTCGTCGTCGGCGATCGGGGGCGGCGGCACGTCGTAGGAGCGCCGCCAGAGCATGAACTGCTCGTCGCCGAACTCCTCACGCGTCTGCGCCTTGTTCTTGCCCTGCAGCGCGCCGTAGTGGCGCTCGTTGAGCCGCCAGGAGCGGTGCACCGGCAGCCAGCCCAGGTCGGCCTCGCCCAGCGCGAGCTGGGCCGTCTGGATGGCCCTGGTCAGCAGACTCGTGTGCACCACGTCGGGCCGGACGCCGGCCTCGACCAGGAGGTGGCCGCCTCTCCGGGCCTCGTCCTCGCCCTTGGCCGACAGGCTCACGTCCACCCAGCCGGTGAACAGGCCCTTCGCGTTCCAGTCGCTCTCGCCGTGTCGCAGCAGCACCAAAGTCGCCATGCCGACAATCCTATGGTTCGCGGGTGCCCGGGCGGCCGTCGCGGTCGGGGTCGGCGAAGCGCGCGAACGCCTGGAGGTTGGCCAGCGACTCGCCCCGCTTGGCCCGCCATTCCCACTCGCGCCGGATCGAGGAGGCGAAGCCCAGCTCGAGCGCCCGGTCGAACCAGTCGTCGGAATAGGTGAGCACGCAGCCGAGGATCCGGTCGACCTCGTCCTCGGTGACGGCCGCGAGCGGCAGCCGGCCGACGAGGTAGACGTCGCCGACGGAGTCGAGCGAGAAGTGGACGGCGTACATGCCGCCGTTCTTGCCGAGCAGCCACCTGTAGAACTCGGTGTGGTTCTCGTCGGGCTGGCGGCAGAAGAACGCCTCGATGTGCAGCGCCTGCTCGCCGACGATCAGCCAGGTCATGGTGGCCAGCTTGTGCTGGCCGGGCAGTTTCACCAGGAACGCCCCGGGCCGCGGCTCGTCGTAGGAGACGTCCGCGGCCTTGAGCGCGGCTTCGACGACATCGCGCATGACGTACAGCCTACGAGCTGATCGCGACGGGCACCGGATGCAGGTGGGCCACGGCGTCGGCGTACACCTCCAGCAGGTGCGCGGACGTGGCCTGCCAGCCGAAGGCGGCCGCGTGCGCGCGGGCGCCGGTCGACAGGCTGTCGCGCCAGCGGGGCGAGGCGACGAAGCGGCGCAGCACATTCGCCCACTCGTGGGAGTCGTGGCCGTCGACCAGCACGCCGGACACCCCGTCTCGTACGGCGGTGCGCAGCCCTCCGACGGCGGCCGCGGCGACCGGCGTGCCGCAGGCCTGGGACTCCAGGGCCACGAGCCCGAACGACTCGCTGTGGGAGGGCACGACGGTCACGTCGGCCGCGCGGTACCAGTCGGCCAGCTCGTGCTGCGGCGCGGGCGGAACCAGCCGGACGACGTCGGAGATGCCCAGCTCGGCGGCCAGCTCGGTGAGGATGGAGGGTCTGGCCAGGCCGTTGCCCGAGGGGCCGCCCACGCAGGCGACGACCAGGCGGTCGCGGAGCGAGGGGTCGTCGATCAGCATCCGGGAGGCGGCGCGCAGCAGCACGTCGGGCGCCTTCAACGGCTGGATCCGGCCCACGAACAGCAGCACGTGGGCGTCCCTCGGCAGCCTGAGCCGCCGCCGGGCGGCGGCCTGTGAAGCGGGCTGGAACAGCGTGAGATTGACACCGGGGTTCACGACCGCGACGCGCTCCTCGGCGGCGCCGTACAGCTCCATGAGCTCGCGGGCCTCGTCCGCGGTGTTGGCCACGAGCCGGTCGGCGATCTCCACGACCTGCTCCTCGCCCACCACGCGGGCCTGCGGCTCCGGCTTGTCGTCGCGGGCCAGCAGCCGGTTCTTGACCTTGGCCATGGTGTGCATGGTGTGCACCAGCGGAACGCCCCAGCGTTCCTTGGCCAGCCAGCCGACCTGGCCGGACAGCCAGTAGTGCGAGTGGATGACGTCGTAGCGTCCCGGGTCGTACATGGCCTCGGTGCGCAGCACCCCTGACAGGAACGCGCACAGCTGGCCGGGCATGTCGCCCCTGTCCAGCTCCTCGTACGGCCCCGCGGTCAGGTGACGGACCAGGACCCCGGGGGCCAGCTCGGCGACAGGGGGCAGATCCCTGGCCGTGGCCCGGGTGAAGATCTCCACCTCCACGCCCAGCTGGGCAAGCCGTTTGGCGGACTCCACGATGTACACGTTCATCCCGCCGGCGTCGCCGGTGCCCGGCTGATCCAGCGGTGACGTGTGCATGCTGATCGTCGCGACCCGGCTGACCCGTCGTCGCCTCACCCGACACCACCTCCAAGCGAGTTATAACTACGCAGATCTTTCCGACATTCCCTAAATGTCGTGACAGCGGGGTGGCTCAGTCGGCCTGGCAGGATGGAGGCCATGACGAAGACGGCTGTGGTGACCGGCGCGAGCAGCGGCATCGGCGAGGCTACGGCACGTCGGCTGGCCGCCGAGGGCTATCACGTGGTGGCGGGAGCCAGGCGACGCGAACGCCTCGACAAGCTCGCCGCCGAGGTGCCCTCGATCACCCCCTTCACGCTCGACGTGACCTCCCAGGAGTCCGTCGACGCGCTCGCGGCCTCGCTCGACCGCTGCGACGTGCTGGTCAACAACGCGGGCGGGGCGCTGGGGATGGAGCCGGTGGCCGAGAGCCGGCCGGACGACTGGCAGCGGATGTACGACACCAACGTGCTCGGCACGCTCCGCATGACCCGGGCCCTGCTGCCCAAGCTGATCGCCTCCGGCGACGGGGTCCTGGTGCTGCTGACCTCGACCGCCGGACTGGTGGCCTACGAGGGCGGCGGCGGTTACGTCGCGGCCAAGCACGCCCAGTCCTCCATGGCCGGCACGCTCAGGCTGGAGCTCGTCGGCGAGCCGGTGCGCGTCGTCGAGATCGCGCCCGGCATGGTGCGGAGCGAGGGATTCGCCGTCACCCGCTTCCGCGGCGACGCCTCGGCCGCCGCCCGCGTCTACGAGGGCGTGCCCGACCCGCTGACGTCCGACGACGTGGCCGACGCCATCGCCTGGTGCGTGACCAGGCCCGCCCACGTGAACATCGACCGCCTGGTGATGCGCCCGCGCGCCCAGGCCGCCCAGCACAAAGTGCACCGCGTCAGTGGCTAGACCGGCCGGCTCGATCACCCGGGGCACGACCGCGCACAACCGGCTGCGGCGGGCCGACCGCTGGATCGCCGCGGCGCACGGCCCGATGCTCCGCGCCGCCGACCGGCCGCTGGTGGTGGACCTGGGCTACGGCGCCTCCCACGTCACCACGCTGGAGCTCTTCACCCGCCTGCGCCGGGTCGCGCCCGAGGTCGAGGTCGTGGGCATCGAGATCGACCCCGAGCGGGTCGCGCTGGCCAAGCCGTACGAACGTGAAGGGCTGAGTTTCGCGCTCGGCGGCTTCGAGCTGCCGGTCGCGCGCCCGCCGGCGCTGGTGCGCGCCTTCAACGTGCTGCGCCAGTACGGCGAGGCGGAGGCGTGGCGCTGGTGGGACGTGCTGTGCGGCGGGCTCACTCCCGCGGGCGCCCTCGTGGAGGGCACCTGCTCCGAGACCGGTCACCGCGCGATCTGGGTGGGCCTGTCGCCCGGCGGCCCGCGGACGATCACCTTCTCCGCCCGGTTCGACGCCTTCGAACGGCCGTCAGACCTGGCCGACCGGCTGCCCAAGACGCTCATCCACCGCAACGTGCCGGGCGAGCGGATCCACGCCTTCCTGCGTGATTTCGACCACGCCTGGGCGGTCGGCGCCCCTTATGGCGTCCACGGGCTGCGCCAGCGCTGGCTGGCGTCGGTGACCGCGCTGAGCGGCTCGTGGCCGGTGTATCGGCACCCGCCGCTCGGGGGCGTGGCCAGGTGGCGCCTGGGTGAGATCACGCTTCCCTGGGCCGCCGTCCACTAGGTTTGCGGTTCCCCGGATATCTGCTCGACACGTTGTAGTACTACGCTTGAGAGTGTGAAGGGTCTTGGCGAGCTCGAACGCAGCATCATGGACATCCTCTGGGCGGAGGACACCCCGCTGACCGCCCGGGAGGTCGGCAGGCTCATAGCCGACCGCGACCTGGCCCCGACCACGGTCATGACCGTCCTCGACCGCCTCACCCGCAAAGGATTCCTCCAGCGCACCCGCGACGGGCGCGCGTGGCGCTACTCACCGGCGGAAAGCCGCGACGCGTACGTCGCCGAGCTTATGCTGGGTGCGCTGGACATGACGGGCGACCGGTCGGCCGCCCTCACCCGCTTCGCCCAGGCCGTGTCCGGCCCGGAGGCGGAGATCCTGCGAAGAGCCCTGACGGAGCTGGAGGACGAGTGATCACGGCAGCGGCGCTGGCGACGCTTGCTCTGGCGTGCGCGCTCGGCTCGTGGCGTTTCACGACCGCCCGGTGGGCCTCACGTGCCCCCCGGGTCGCGATCATTCTCTGGCAGTCCCTGGGCGTGACCTGGGGCCTGGCCACCACCGGCGCGATGCTCGCCTACGCCGTCCAGCCCTACGAGGTGGGCGTGCTCCCCGGCCTGATCGCGTTCGCCCACGGCGCGGCCCCGCGCCAGCCGTGGGACCTGCTCCACCTGCTGGCCATGGTGGCCGGCATCACCTCTCTGACCGTGCTCGTCGTGGTGCTGCTCGCCGCGGGCGTGCAGGCGTTGCGGGCCCGCAGGCGCCACCGCACGCTGCTCGCGCTGATCTCCCATGACAACCCGGTGGTGCCCGGCGTGCGGGTGCTCGACCATCCGAGCGCCGCGGCCTACTGCGTGCCCGGCCTGCGCTCGCAGGTGGTGGTCAGCGAGGGCGCCCTCAAGCTCCTTTCGGAGGACGAGCTCACCGCCGTCCTCGCCCACGAGGCGGCCCACGTACGCGAGCGCCACGACCTCGTCCTGCTGCCGTTCGCCGCGCTGCGCCGGGCGCTGCCCTGGTCCAAGGTGGTCGGCGACGCCCAGGCCCAGGTCGAGCTGCTCGTCGAGATGGCCGCCGACGACCGCGCCCGCCGCTACTGCTCACCGCGCAGGCTCGCCACCGCGCTGCTCAGATTCGGTACGGCAGGCGCCATGCCGACGCCCCAGGGCATGATCGGCCTGCACGCCCACCACGTCATGGCCAGGGTCGACCGGCTGATCAAGCCCGATCCCGATCTGGCGCCGGGGCTGCGCTACAGCCTGCTGGCGTTCTCCGTGACATTGGTCACGTCCGCATCACTGCTGTGGCTCTACCAGCTCTGATGCTTGCTGGCGTTAACCAGTTCGTTTGCAATTGCAAGCACCACGGGGCAGAATCAGCGGTATGGCACTACCGAAGGTCGGCTCGATCGGCGAATACATCCGTGAGCAACGGCAGCAGGCGAAGATCTCGCTGCGCCAGCTCGCGGCCGCGGCAGGGGTCTCCAACCCCTACCTGAGCCAGATCGAGCGGGGGCTGCGCAAGCCGAGCGCGGAGATCCTCAACCAGATCGCCAAGGGCTTGCAAATCTCCGCACAGGCGCTCTACGTGCAGGCGGGACTCATCGAGGACCGGGAGACGCCGAGCGACGTCGTGACCGCCATCAGGGCCGACACGCACCTCTCCGAGCGGCAACGCCAGGTGCTGATCGATATCTACGAGTCGTTCCGCAAGGAGAAGCACCCCGAGGACGAGCAGACCTCCCAGAAGGCTCATCCCCGAGGTGACTCCGTGACGGACGACGAGCCGTCGCTGCCGGAGGATTTCCTCGCCGCTCTCGAGCCCTACGTGGCCTCCAGCGGCAACGGCACCGTCAACCAGGAAACCAAGGAAGGTTAACCCATGACGCTCACCGCCGAAGTCAAGAAGCTCACCGAGTCCAAGCCGTTCTACGCCGTCGCGGGCGTCGGCGACTACGCCGTCGAGAAGCTGCGCGAGCTGCCCGAGCAGCTGCACAAGCTGCAGTCGCGGCGCGCCGACATCGCCAAGGACCTGCCGGAGAAGGCCCGCGTCTACGCCGGCAAGGCCGAGGGCTTCGCCAAGGAGTTCCCCGAGAAGGCGCGCGGGTACGCCGACCAGCTCACCCACCGGGCCACCGAGGTCTACGAGGACTTCGCCTCGCGGGGCCGCAAGGCCGTCAGCAAGGTGAGCGGCGAGGCCGCGCTGGAGCTGGAGGAGGTGTCGGTGGCCGCCAAGCCGCCCGTCGCCACCCCGGCCAAGAAGACGACCCGCACCACCAAGGCCAAGGCCTGACCGACCGGCGGGCCCGTCTCCCTCGCGGAGACGGGCCTTTCGCCTTCGGGGTGCCCGCCACGGGGGGACGCCCATTAGGCTGAAGCCGATTCATCGCGAGCATTGGGCGGAGCGAACACATGAACCTCATCAACGGTGGCCTGAACCTTCTCTTCCTGCTGCTCGCCATCGGCATCTTCGGCATGTCCGTCTACGGGCTGGGCCACGCCCTGCGTGTGCCGCAGGCCGCCTTCACGTCCGCGGGCAAACTGAAGAAGAACATCTGGCTGATCATCCTCGGGCTGGCGACCCTGTTCTCCGGCGCCGGCGCGTGGTCGTTCCTGCTGACGTTCATGATGATCGGCGGCATGCAGTTCATCGGGCTCGGCGCCGTCAGCATCTTCTCGATCGCCGCGGTGATCGCGGCCGTCGTCTACATCGTCGACGTGAAGCCCGCCGTCAAGGGCATGGGCCGCGGCGGCCACAACGGCCCCTACGGCCCCTGGTAACCACCCTGGGTGGCCACCGGCACGGGCCCTGCCGCGCCCCGGGCACGGGCCCTGGGTAACCGCTGGCACGAACCCTGGGGAGCCACCGGCACGGGCCCTGGGTAACCGCTGGCACGGGCGCGGGATACGGCACGAGCAGCGGCGTGGCCGGCCACCACCGGTGCGGCGTGGCCGGCCGCTAGGCGCGCAGCCGTCCGGCCAGCCACCGGGCCAGGAGCAGGTGGCCCGACAGTGTGGGGTGGACCCCGTCGGACAGCAGCGCCTCTCCGCGGGGGCCGGTCATCCAGTGCCGGTCCAGCGGGTCGAGGAAGCCGATCCCCGCGGCCCGCGCGACCTCGGCCAGGGCGTCACGGATCTGGTAGGCCTTGCGCGGAGGCGTGTCCAGCCAGATCGGGCCCACCAGGACGATCCTCGTGTGCGGCCAGCGGGCTCCGGCCGTCGCGGCCAGTTTCGCGGCCGCCCGGCCCACGTCGGGCGTGGCCCAGCGGAGGTCGTTGTGACCGCCCGAGATGACCAGCACGTCCGGTGCGGGCCGCCAGGCCAGCTCCGCCTCGAACGACTCCAGGAAGGTACGGCCCGCGCGACCCCTGCTGAGGTAGCCGGTGCCGCCCGCGCCCGCGATGACCGGCTGCCAGCCGAGCAGGCGGGCGGCCTGGCAGGCGTAGGCCCGCCAGCGGGGCACCGGACCGGAGCCCACGGTGAAGCTGTCACCGATCACCATCATCACCGGCGCCGGCCACGGCCCGGATCGTCCCGCCCCGGACCCACGGGTATCGGCCCCGGATGGGGATGGGCCGGACGTGTTCGCGGGAGCGGCTGGGGTGCTCGGATGTGGAGTCCCGGGATCGGCGGCGCATCCCGGTATAGCCGTACAAATCGCCAAGATGACCACAACCGGTGCGATCAGGGGTTGCCGCACCAAGCCGCACATGGCCACCTCGATGGTTCTAGGCTTCCGGCATGACCATCGACCTCCATGGGCGTACGCGACGGCTCGAACTGTCCGATCAGAACCTTCGCGATTTCGAGGCCGTCGTCCTCGACTCGGCACCCGACGGGATCGTCTTGACCAGGTCGGCATTTTACCCAGGTGGGGGCGGCCAGCCCGCTGATCACGGGGTTCTGATCTGGCAGGGCGTGGAGACACGGATCGTCGGGGTGCGCAAAGGCGACGATCTCCACCTGATCCCGGCCGAGGGCGACCCGCTGCCCCCGGTCGGCACGACCGTCAGGGCGGCGGTGGCCGACGAGCGGCGTTCGGCCCTCATGCGCACCCACTCGGGCCTGCACGTGCTGTGCGGCGTGGTGTTCCGCGACTACGGCTCGCTGGTGACCGGCGGCAACATGGACGTCCTCACCGCCCGCATGGACTTCAACCTGCCGGAGGTGCCGCCCGGTTTCAAGGAGGCGGTGGAGGACGCCTGCAACGCCGAGATCCTCGCCGACCGCCGCATCGACGTGCGCGTCCTGCCGCGCGAGGAGGTCTTCGCCATCCCCGACATCATCCGCACCGCGACCAACCTGGTGCCGGAGGACGTGCCCGAGGTCCGTGTCATCGACATCGTGGGCCTCGACACCCAGGCCGACGGCGGCACCCACGTGGCCTCCACCAAGCAGATCGGGCACATCAGGGTGGCCAAGATCGAGAGCAAGGGCCGCGGCTTCCGCCGGCTCCGCATCGCCATCTCCGACTGACGACCGCGCCTCGGTGTTCACCGACACGACGGCCGCCTGTCTCGGCAGCGGTCAGCTGACGGCCGCCGGCCTCGATGACCGCCGCGAGACGGCCGCCGCCCCATCTCGGCTCGACCGGTCAGAGGTCCGCGGCCGAGTGGGCGCCCCGGCCGCGGAGCCAGGCGGACAGGTCGGTGAAGCCGTGGCGTTCGGCCGCGTCCAGCGGGGTGAGCCGCTCCCAGGGCGGCAGCCGGTCGAGGGTGGCGCCCCGGGCCAGGAGCCGCTCGGCGATCTCACGCCGGCCGCCGTGGCAGGCGTACCAGAAGCAGAGGTCGAGGTCGTCCTGATCGGTGACCGTGACCAGGTCGGCGAGGCCGAGGGCCGCCGCGTGCCGTGGTTCGACGCGGGCGCCGCGTTCGACCAGGCGGCGGGCCGCGTCCCACTGGCCGAACCCCACCGCGTCGGCGAGCGGCGTGCCGCCGGCGATGATCGCGCCCGGAGCGTCGATGTCGGCCCCCGCGTCGAGCAGGGCGTCCACGGCGGCCACGTCGTCGTTGCTGGCCGCCCAGTGCAGGGGTGTCTCCGCGTGATCGCCGGCGAAGGGCGCGTCGACGTCGGCGCCCGCGGCCACGAGCTCGGCGATCATGGCCGGGGCGTGCGGCAGGTGGCCGGGCCAGTCGGTCGCCGTGTGAAGGAGCGTGCGCCGGCCGTCGGGCCTGGCGTGCGCCAGCGAGGGATCCTCCGCCAGCAGGCGCCGGAACGTGGGCATGTCGCCCGATCTGATCGCTTCGATGGCCTCGTTCATCGGATCTCCCGGCGCGTGGTGAGCGCTGTCAGCTCCGTCCTTCCACGCTCGGGCACGGCCCGTCAAGCATGGGCCGCAGGCCGAACTCGAAGAGCCGGTCGAAGCCGGGAGACCCCGGGCTGCTGAAGGCCATGGGGAAGGCGGCAGGCGCTCGCCCGCCCCGGTAGAGGGCGAACCGATACGATTTGCGGCCATGACGGGAATCAGGCTCATGCTGGCCGGACTGGGCGCGGCCGTTCTGGCACTGACGTCCGCCGCTCCCGCCATGGCGGAGGCCGGCATCACCGACGAGGTCACCTTGACCCTGGGCAAGGGCGGCACGTTGCACGTGGTTGAGAAGATCACCGGGGCGACGGGCGAGCTCAAGCGGACATTCCTCACCAGGACCCGGTACGACGACGACAGCGACCGGCTCTACCAGGTCTCGAACGTCAAGGGCGGCAAGCTGGTCGGCGACGTGCTCACCGTGACGGCCCCAACGACCGTCGAGTACGACGTCAAGGGCGCCGTGACCCCCTCGGGCGACATCGAGGAACTGCGCTGGTTCGTAGTCAACGGCTGGGACACCCCGGTCGCCAAGGCCACGGTCAAGGTGAGCGGGCCGGGCCCGGTGCAGGCGCTGTCGTGCTTCGCCGGCGAGCTGACCTCCGCCATCGGCTGCACGTCCGCGTCCATGAACCACACCGGCACCGAGGCCGGCTTCGAGCAGGAGAACCTCGCCCCCGGCCAGGCGCTCACCGTCGTCGTCGGCTACCCCAAGGGCGCGAGCGGCGGCGCACCGATCCTGGAGAAGCGCTTCTCCCTGGCGAGCGCCTTCACACTCGACGCCGTGACCGGGGGCGCCCTGGCCGGCCTCCTGGTGCTGATGCTCGGCGGCGTGGGCCTGCTCTACTGGACACGCGGCCGTGACGCCCGGGTCGTCGGCCATGAGAAGGGCGCGATCGACCCGGTGCAGAACGGCCACTTCTCCCCTCCCGACGGGGTCCGGCCGGGCCAGATCGGCACGCTGGTGGACGAGCAGGCCGACGTGGTGGACGTGACGGCGACCATCGTGGACCTGGCGGTCCGCGGCTACCTGCGGATCGACGAGCAGCCGCGCCAGGCCTACGACGCGCCCGACTGGATGCTGGTCAGGTTGCCCAACGCGCCGGCCGGGTCGCTGCTGCCGTACGAGAAGGCGCTCTACGACGCGATCTTCGAGGGGCGCGACGCGGTGCTGCTGTCACAGCTGTCCGGCGCCTTCGCCAGCCATCTGGGCGAAGTTCGCGACGCCCTCTACAGCGACGTGGTCACGCAGGGCTGGTTCGCCCGCCGTCCCGACACCGAGCGCACCCGGTGGACGCTGATCGGCCTGGCGCTCATCGGCGTGGGCGTGCTGGCCACGGTGGCGCTGGCCTGGTTCACCACGTACGGGCTGCTGGGGCTGGCCGTGATCATCGCGGGCGGCGCGCTGGCCGTCGGCGGGCAGTACATGCCGGCCAAGACCGCCAAGGGATCGGCGGCGCTGGCGCACACGCTGGGCTTCCGCGAGTACCTGTTCTCGGGAGAACTGGGCGAGGTGCCCGAGCAGCACCGGGTGGAGCTGTTCTCCCGCTATCTGCCGTATGCCGTGATCTTCGACGGAGTGGAGCACTGGTCGCGCGTGGTGGCCTCGGTCACCGGCAACGGGCACCAGGCCGACAACCTCTACTGGTATCACGGGCCGGCCGAGTGGGACCTGTCGAAGTTCGCCGGGTCGATGCGCACGTTCACCACGACGACCTCGGGCGCGATCTCGGCCACCCGCCAGTTCCGTACTCTCTGACCGGGTCGGGAGCGCCCTGCGGGCAGTCGTGCAGGTCGGCGTGAAAGGATCAGGCGTGCTCGAGGAACAGCTGCTCACCGCCGCCGTCACCGGCGACGCCGCCGCCGTGCGCGAGGCCGTGACGGAAGGGGCCGATGTGGAGGCCCGCGACAGCCAGGAGCGCACGGCGCTGCTCCTGGCCGTGGCGGCCGACCACGTGGAGGTCGCGCAGATCCTGGTCTCCGCCGGCGCCGACCCCGACGCCCTGGACGCCCAGCACGACACCCCCTGGCTGGTGACCGGGGTGACCGGCAGCGTGGCGATGATGCGGGCGCTGCTGCCCGCCGGCCCCGACCTGACCATCCGCAACCGCTACGGCGGGGTCTCCCTGATCCCCGCCTGCGAGCGGGGTCACGTCGACTACGTGCGCGAGGTGCTCAAGACGGGCATCGACGTCGACCACGTCAACGACCTCGGCTGGACCGGCCTGCTGGAGGCGATCATCCTGGGCGACGGGTCCGAGCCCTACCAGGAGATCGTCCGGCTGCTGCTGGCCGCCGGCGCCGCCCCCGACCTGGCCGACGGCGTCGGCGTCACCCCGCTGGAGCACGCGATCGCCAAGGGCCAGACCGAGATCGCCGCCATCCTGCGAGCCGCCGGCGCGGGACGTCCCTGAGAGCAGGCCTCAGGAGGCGCTGACGCGGAGCTCGCCCACCGGGCGGCCACCGCCCATGACGGGGGTGGCGGGCAGGTCGGCGTCGACGCCGAGGGCGCGCAGGGCGGCCACGGTCACGGTGGTGCGGGCCCGCTGCGAGCCGTCCTCGATCTTGACCACGCCCACCCGGCCGTCGGCGAGCGCGAACGCCTCGAACGCCTCCGCCCCCGCCTTCAGCATGAGCCCCGGGACGGCCCGCATCAGCGTGGCCTCCATCCGGCCGGTGCCGGACGTCCATTCCGGGTGAGCGATCACGGCCTGGTAGATCCGGCGCTCGTACGAGCCTTCGGCGGCGACCGGGAACTCCCGGAACGCCCTGGCCACGCCCACCATCGAGACGAAGAAGAGGGGCGCGCCGCATCCGTCGACCCCCGAGGCCGCGACCCGCTCACCGGTCAGGTCCTCCACCGTGGCGCGGATCGCGCGCTGCAACGGATGCGCGGGTTCGAGGTAGCCGGCGACCGGCCAGCCGTTGACCACGCAGGTGGCGAGCATGGCCGCGTGCTTGCCCGAGCAGTTCATGTAGACGCGGCCCCGCTCGGTCACGGTCCGGTCCTCGGGGTAGTCCTCGGGACACCCCAGCGCCGACTCGTCCAGCCCGGCCCCCGCCAGGATCTTCCGCACACCGTCGACGTGGTACGTCTCACCGGCGTGCGAGCCGCAGGCCAGCGCGAGCAGCTCACCGTCGAGCCGGAGCCCGGCGCGCAGCATGCCGAGGGCCTGCAGCGGCTTCATCGACGACCGCGGCGACGCCGGGACGTGCACCGCCCCGTGCGCCTCACCCGGCCGCCCGTCGGCGTCGAGGGTCAGCATCCGGGCCTGATGCCTGGACTCCACGAACCCGGATCGGACGACCTCCACCACCAGCGACATATCGCCTCCCTTTTCGGGGCGAGTCTACGGAGCGTTCCATCTGGGCCAGAATGGGATCCCATGCGAGCAGTCGTACAACGAGTGAGCTCCGCGTCCGTGGTCGTCGACGGGCGCACCGTCGGCGCGATCGACGAGCCCGGCCTGCTCGTCCTGGTCGGCGTCACCCACACCGACACCCCGGCCGAGGCGTCGAGGCTGGCCGCCAAGCTCTGGGGCCTGCGTGTCCTTCAGGGCGAGAAGTCCTGCTCCGACATCTCGGCGCCGCTCCTGGTCATCAGCCAGTTCACCCTGTACGGCGACGCCCGCAAGGGCCGCCGGCCCACCTGGCAGGCCGCGGCCCCCGGCCCCGTGGCCGAGCCCCTGGTCGAAGCCGTGGTCGCGGAGCTGAGGGCCCTGGGCGCCCATGTGGAGACCGGTGTCTTCGGCGCCGACATGAAGGTCTCGCTGGTCAACGACGGCCCCATCACGCTGATCGTGGACGTCTGAGGCGTCAGCGGAGCCGTCGCCGCAGGCTCGGGTCGATCGTGACGTTGCGCCCGGCGTCGGGCGGGACGATGACCTCCTGCGAGGCCGCGACACCGCCCGCGAGCAGCGTGGCGTCGACCGGCACCGTGCGCTTGACCAGCGCCAGCGCGATCGGGCCCAGCTCGTGGTGGCGGGCGGCCGAGCCGACCACGCCGACCTCCTGGCTCTCGAAGATCACCGGTGCGCCGTGCGGCGGCAGGGTGTCGACGCTGCCGTCGAGGTGCAGGAAGACCAGGCGGCGCGGCGGGTGGCCGAGGTTGTGGACCCGGGCGACCGTCTCCTGGCCCCGGTAGCAGCCCTTGGTGAGGTGGACGGCGGCGCCGATCAGGCCGACCTCGTGCGGGATCGTCTTGTGGTCGGTGTCGAGGCCGATCCGCGGCCGGTGGTCCTCGATGCGCAGCGCTTCGTACGCCCACAGGCCGGCCGGCGGTTTGCCCAGATGATCGGCGAGCTCGGCGCGCGGCACCAGGAAGTCTTCCGTGGCCGAGGAGAGCACGGCGAGGTCGTCGGCCCGCGAGACCTCCACGCGCAGCATGAACCGCATCCGGTCGAGGTAGTCGATCAGGCTCTGGGCGGCGCCCGGCTCGACATGGGCCAGCACGCTCTCACCGTCGTCGACCAGAGTCAGGTGGTGCAGGATGCGGCCCTGCAGGTCGAGGTCGAGCGTCTGGGTCCACTCGCCCGGAGCGAGCGTGTCGAGCTTCTGCGAGGTCAGGTCGTTGAGCCACTTGAGCCGGTCGGCCCCCGAGACGCGGATCACCTCGCGGTTGCTGCGGTCGACGATCGCCTCGCCCTTGGCCAGCGCGCGTTGTTCGGCGTAGAGGTCGCCGTAGTGCGCGGCTACGTCGGAGTCCGGCGCGTCGGCGGCGACGGCGCCGGGAAGATCGAGCAGAGGGCTACGCATGCCTCCAGGCTATCTGCAGTCGCGGCAGCGGCCGAAGACGGTCAGGTGGTGAACATCGGCCAGGAAGCCCAGCTCGTCGTCGAGCCCCTTGACCAGGCCCTCGGCCATCTGGGGCCGCACCTCGCTCACCACGCCGCAGCCGCGGCAGACCAGGTGGACATGGTCGGCCACGGATGCCAGGTGATAGGTGGGAGCACCGTGCCCGAGGTGGGTGTGAGTCACCATGCCGAGCTCTTCGAGCAGCTCCAGGGTGCGGTAGACGGTCGAGATGTTGACCCCGCGCGCCGTCTCGCGAACCTTGACGCAGATCTCCTCCGGAGTGGCGTGCTCCAGCTCCTTGACCGCTTCGAGCACCAACTGCCGCTGAGGGGTCACCCGGTAGCCCTTGGCGCGGAGTTGCTCGTGCCACTGCGTCTCCGTCATGCCCCGAGTCTAAGGCCGAGCGTTAATCGCTTGCCCTCCTCGCGGCGGAACGCATAGCTTCGTGGATACGCGGAAAGGAGGTGGTCCAAACAATGGTGATTCATAGTTGGACTAGCGAGGTGGTTGTCCGCTGACGACGCGGACGCCTGTCTCGGCCGTTCGGCGAATTCGAGGCAACCACCGGGGCCCCTGGCAGCCGGAGGGCGGGAACCCTTCCCGACCATGGTCCATCCGGCCCGTCTGTCTGACAGGCGGAAGCACGTCCGGGGCCCTTCTTATGTCCAAAGACTCCTTTTTGCCCGGTCAGTGCTCGCCTCGTGCCTCGACGCCGAGCGCGGCGCACGCCTCCCGATAGAGCCGCACGACCGCTGTCCGCACCTGCTGACGCTCGGTCAGCGTCTCGCCCCACGCCACCCTGACCCGCTCGCCGCCGTCGACCGTGAACTCGATCGCCTCGGCGTCGACGCCGCTGGTGGTCGCCCGGGACGCGGCCGGCCGCCCGCCCAGCCCTCGTACGATGAGCAGCGCGTCGTCGGCGTGGTCGTCGTTCATGTGACGCTTGATCGCCTCGACCGCCTCGGCGGTGAACGGATCGCTCATGACACCCTCTTCAGCTCTGCCGACATGTGTGACGTGAGCGGCTGCCCCATCGCGGCCATGTCGTAGGCCCACATCAGGTTGCCCTTGACCAGCCCGTAGAGCCGGCGCCCCGCGGTGTATTCCTTGGCCGTGACCGTGCGCGCCACCACGTCGGTCTGCAGCTCGATCTTGTGAAAGACGACCTCGCCGACGTAGATCTCCACGATCCCGGTGGGGTGCGCGAGCACCACCTCCACCTGCCGGTCGGGCTGCGGCCGCCAGTAGCCGGACTCGGTGGCGAGCGGCCGGACCCGGTTGCCGTCCTTGTCGAGCAGCCAGGTGCGGCTCACGTAGGACAGGAACGGCTTGCCGTTGTGGCTGAACTCGATCTCCTGGCCGAAGTTGAAGCTCGCGATCGTCGGATAGCCCCCCACACCCGCGCCTTCCCAGCGGCCCAGCAGGAAGGCGATCGGCTCGAGATCGGCGTGCATCTCAGGTTCTTCCATGGTGCACAACCCTAGTCGCCGGCCGTCGTTCACGCCCTCTGGCACCCGGCCCGTCAGGAACGGCGGCGGAGCGTTAGGGTGACGGGCATGGCACGATCACTGGTGATCAAAGTGACCGCCGGGGCCGACGACCCCGAGCGCTGCAACCAGGCCTTCACGGTCGCGGCCGCCGCGCTGGCGAGCGGAGTCCCCGTCTCTCTCTGGCTGACCGGCGAGGCGTCGTGGTTCGCCCTGCCCGGCAGGGTCAAGGACCTCGGCCTGCCGCACGCGGCGCCCCTGCCCGACCTGCTCGACGCCGTCCTCGCGGGCGGCCGGGTCACGGTGTGCACCCAGTGCGCGGCCCGTCGCGACATCACGGTCGACGACCTCATCGACGGCGTGCGCATCGCCGGCGCGCCCGCCTTCGTCGAAGAGGCCGTGGCCGAAGGCGCCCAGGCCTTGGTCTACTGACTGGTCCGCTAAAGGGTCCGCTGGCCGGGCGCCGAGGTGGCTAGGCGCTGAGGGCGGCGCCGAGGCGTTCCTGGCGGAGCTGCTCGTAGCGGGTGTCGTCGAGAGGCGCCAGCTCGCCGACGGTCCAGCCGAGGAGCAGGTCGGCGAGCGCGGGGTTGCGGGCCAGCGCCGGCCCGTGCAGGTAGGTGCCCACGACGTGGCCCGCGTAGCAGCCTTCGAAGCCGTCGCCGTTGCCGACGCCCTTGACGGTGCGCGACAGGGGCCGGGCGCCGGGGCCCAGCCGGGTGACGCCCATGTGGTTTTCGAAGCCCGTCAGCGTGGGGAGCCCGAGGGCCGCGTCGACCTCCGCCACCACCTCGCCGACCGCGCGGGCCGGGCCGCGGGAGCTGGCGATGTCGAGCAGGCCGATGCCGTCGACCGGCTGGCCCTCCTCGCCGCCGAACGTGCTGCCCATGATCTGGTAGCCGGCGCACACCGCGAGCATCGCGGCGCCCCGGCCGATGGCGCGGTGCAGGCCGCCGTCGCGGCGCAGGCGTTCGGCCGCGAGGATCTGCGGGCGGTCCTCGCCGCCGCCGATGAGGTAGATGTCGCCCGTCTCCGGCACCGGGTCGGCCGAGCGCACGTGGACGGTCTCGGTGGCGATGCCCCGGCGCTGGGCCCGCTGCTCCAGCACGAGCACGTTGCCCTGGTCACCGTAGGTGCTCAGGAGGTCGGGATAGATCCAGACGATGCGAAGGGCGCTGTCAGACGGCACGACCGAACTCCGATCGGATCTGCTGGAAGGCGGTGTAGTTGGCGATCACGTCGACCCGGCCGGGTGGCTGCATGGCGAGCGCCTCCGAGAACGACGCGCAGAGGGCGAACGGCACGTCGGCCACGTCGAGCCGGAGGGCCAGGTCGAGGCGGCGTTCGCCGGTGACGAACACCGGGCGGCCGCGCAGGATGCGGTAGTCGACGTCCCACAGCCAGGAGGTGTCGCGCCCGTCGGGACCCTGCGCGTTGACCGACAGGATGATCGGCAGCTCCGGATCGGTGACGTCGAACGCCTCCAGCCAGCCCGCGGGGTTCTTGGCCAGCAGCAGCCGGGCGTGCCGGCCGTCGCGCTCGACCGTGGTGTAGCGGCCCGCGACCGAGGTGACCTCGCGCAGCCTGGGCAGCGCCCGGTCGACGGGGAGCCCGAACGTCTCGGCGACGGCCAGCGCCATGACGGCGTTGGAGCGGTTGGCCAGGCCGGGCAGCTGAATGTCGAGCAGCCACCGCTGCCCGCGCGGGTCGAGGACGGCGTCGTCGTCGAGGATCCAGTGGGGCTCGGGCCGGTGGAACGTGCACTCGCGGCACGCCCAGTCGGCGTCCTTGCGGTCGAGCGGGCCGCCGCACTCGGGGCAGCACCACGAGTCCTCTTTCCACCGCTGCCCGCCCGCGACCCAGGTGACCTGGGCCGCGGTCGAGGCGCCCCAGGTGACGAGCGGGTCGTCGCAGTTGGCGATGACATGGGTGGGCTTGCCGGACAGCGCCCTGCGCCACTTCTGGGCGAGCAGCCAGATCTCGGCGGCGCGGTCCATCTGGTCGCGGCTGAGATTCATCAGGCAGACGACGCCCGCGCCGGTGGTGTCGAGCACCTCCGGCAGGTATTTCTCGTCGACCTCGAGCACGCCGTAGGGGGCGCCCTTGTGCTGGGACAGCGCCGAGACGTGACCGGCCGGCATGTTGGCGCCGAACGCGTTGGTGGCGACCTCGCCCAGCTCCAGCAGGGCGGAGGTGATCAGCCGGGTGGTGGTGGTCTTGCCGTTGGTCGCGCTGACCAGGGCCAGCTTGCGGTCACGGGCCAGCTTGCGGAGCAGGTCGGGCTCGAGCATCAGGCCGACCCGCCCGCCGATCACCGAGCCGTCGCCCCGCCCGGTCATCCTGGACAGCGTGGCCGCACTGCGTCCCAGGGCGCTCGCGAGCTGAGCCCGCAGTGGAAGCTGGGTCATGGACATCGATCCTAGTCGCCCTCGCGGCCGCGGCACCCCCTACTCGGGGGCCGCACCGGAAAACACCGAGCGCTGGCCCGGCTCGGCGAAGGTGATCTCCGGCGCGCCGCCCTGGTCGAACGGCAGCACGAAACGGCTCGGCCACGACAGCACGGCCTCGAGCCAGCCGGCTCCCATGGTCTGGCCGACGTGCCGGAGCCGGGCCGCCGGGTCGATGCCGATCGCGACCGTCGTGACGTCACGCTGAACGCCCTCGTTCTCGTCGTCGCCGAGGATGACCCGCCAGGCCAGCGCCCGGTTGTGTTCGATCTCCATCGACAGCGGATGGTGGCGCAGCGCCTTGGCCCGATGGCCGAGCAACTCGTTGTGCACGAGCTCCGCCGGGCCGGCGCCGTTCTGGCCGTGGCGGAACAGGGCGTACTCCATGGGCGGCGCCGGGCTGCGCAGGTCGGGGGCGGGGCGGCCGTACGGGAAGAGCCGGTCGACCTCGTGCAGCCAGCGCACCTGCGGGATGACCCACGAGGGGCCGGGCCGCTCGCCGCCGCCCTCGACGCCGCCGAGCAGGCGGGTGGCGGTCTCCGCGGTCTTCTCGGTCAGCAGCGCGGGGTCGAACCAGCTCCGCAGCGACCAGGCGCGCCGCTGCACCGAGCGTTCGACGAGGGTGGCGAGCAGGCACTCCCGGCGCCGGACCGGCAGGTCGGCCCAGATGGCGGCCAGGGCGCGGGGCACGCCGGGCAGCGGCCGGTTGCAGACGAAGGCGAGCACCACCGTGTCGCACCAGACCCGCAGCCAGGCCCAGTCGGGCGCGTCGGCGAGCACGTCGGCCTCGCGCAGCTCGACCAGGGTGCACGCCTGGCCGGTGCGGCACTGCGAGCCGCAGGCCGCCGACCTGCGGCCACGGATCGGCGGGGGCGGACCGGCCAGCGTCTTCTCGCGCGACTCGCCCAGCGGCACGCGGACGCGCAGCGGCCGGTCCATCCCGTCGGTGAACACCGCGGCCGAGCCCGGCTGCAGCGAGACGACCTGGCGGGACTGCTCGACGCTCAGGTTCATCGCGGCGCCGACGAGCTGCCTGTCGTCCTCGGCGGGCAGCCGGTGCACGACCTTGAGGGCGGTGTTCTTGACCACGTCGGAGACGAGCTTGGTGGGGATCTGCTCGGCCACCACGATGCCCTCCCCGTACGCCCTGATCTCGGCGAGCATGCCCGCCAGGAGCTCGACGGCGTGGGTCGCGGCCCGGCCGGCGCCGCGGTCGCGCAGCAGCCGGTGCGCCTCCTCGATCACGATGACGTGCCGCAGGCCGGTGGACCTCTCCTGGCGGGCGCGCATCCGCAGGTGCTCCACGATGCGGATGATCAGCGTGCCCATGAGGAACGCCTTGTCCTCGTCGTTGGCCACGTCCTCGATCGCCAGCACCACGTTGCGCTTCAGCAGGCCGCCGATGTCGGCGGGGTGGCCGCCCTCGAAGAACCGCCCGGCCGAGCCGACCCGGAGGGAGCGCAGCCGGAGCGAGATGAACCCTTCGACGTCGGCCTGCACCTCGCGGCCGTAGCCGATCTCCTTGATCACGTCCATCGCGTGGTGCTGGAGCTGCTCCAGGGTGGGCACGCTGGGCGGCACCTTGGAGCCGGGGACCGCGCCGCCGGTGACCACGTCCCAGCCGTTGGCCTCGTAGACCCGCTGCAGCGACAGCGACATGATCTGCGGGAAGGGCTCCTCCGCGTCGAACGCCGCCATGAACAGCGCCCTGACCATGTCGATGTGCGCCTGGACGGGGTAGCCGGGCTCGGGCTCCAGGGGGTTGATGCTGAACGGCACGCCCGCGGGGGCCGACGGGTTGATCACGGTGACCGAGTTGGCCGGCCACCCCCGCGGCTGGCCGCCCTGCTCGTCGCCGCCCAGCGCCTCCAACCGGCCGGCCATGGCGGCGTACTCGGACTTGGCGGGCTCGATCGCGAGCCACGGGATGTGCGCCTGGCTGAGCTGCTCCAGCAGGTGCCTGACGGTCTGCGACTTGCCCGAGCCGGTGGCGCCGGTGACGAAGGCGTGGCGGTTGAGCGTGGCCAGCGGCACCCGGAAGGAGCCGACCGCGCGGTCCTGCCCGTCGAGGATCTCGCCCAGCTCCAGCTCGCCGCCGTCGGTCTCGGAGGTCACGTCGAAGAACCCCGAGTCGAGCACCCGGACGCCGGGCACCTCGCGCCTGGGCAGCCCGGCCAGGGCCGCGAGTGCGCCCGCGGTGGCCGCGAACGGCGCGGCGGCGCCGTCGGCCGGGTCCTGCATGGTGATGGACAGCGCCTCCGACAGCGCGTAGACCGAGCCCTGGGCGCTGCGCAGCCGGTAGGGGTGGTGGCTCATCTCGACCGAGCCGACGAGCACGGGCGCGATCTGCCGCAGCTCGTCGGCCGTGGCGCCGCCGGCCAGCACGCGGACGTTCCACAGCCCGGCCTCGCGGAAGGCGTCGAGCTCCTGCATGCGGCGTTCGGCCCGTTCGGCGTCGAAGCGGGAGCGTTCGGAGGCGTCGCCGTACTGGCGCAGCACGTTGAGCTGGGTGCGCAGGTGGGCCACCTCGGCGTCGAGCAGGTCGGTCGGCTCGGCCACCACCAGCCAGGCGAACGGCCGCGACATCAGCGTGACCAGCGTCGACTCGAACAAGGTGGGCCGCTTCAGCTCGTCGGAGTCGAGCTCGGCGAACTCGCGCCGGCCCCCGAGCGGCGGCGCCTGGCGGCCGGGGCACGTCGTCCACACCAGGTCGGCCAGGTCGGCGAGGTACTCCTCGTCGAGCTGCACCCCGCGCGCCCCTCCGGGGAACAGCAGCGGCTGCGGCCCCGACGGCGCTCCGGGCGTGTCGGGCGACCGGCGGGGCTGCCGCGGCGGCGACAGCGGCCCGGCGTTGGTGATCAGCTCCAGCGGGGCGCCGGACCCGCGCGACAGCCAGCCGATGACGAACGGCCGGTCGCGCTGCGCCGCCGACAGCACGGCGGGCAGCACGGTGACGAAGTCCCACTCCGCCGATGAGCTTCGCGACGGCGCGGCGATGGACTGGATTCGGTACCAGGGCCCACTCAGCGAGACACTCGGCTGCATTTCATCCCCCCACGACGGTTCTTAGTAAAGTCCGCCCACCGTCAGGACGACACCTCGACATTGACCATGTCATTGCCTTTACTTGCGCCAGTCCAGGCGCTGAGGTGGCGGTCCGAGGTTGGGAGGGGGCTCTTCGTCGCCTTCGGGGTTTTTGTCGCCGTCGACCGAGAGGACGGCTTCGCGAACGTCCTCCAACTCGCCGAGCGTGGTCTTGGGGAAGGTGAGAATCGCCGGATTCGCGTCGGCCAGGCGCACCCGCCTGCCCTTGGCGGTGGCGTCGGTGACGATCACGGACGTGGTGGGCAGCTGCTGAAGCTGGTGCGGCTCGACGAGGAACTCCCGCGAGCGCTGCAGCACCCGCTCCTTCTCGCCGATCTTGTCGGCGGTCTTGCCCCACTCGGTCGACTCGGTGATGTCCTCGGCGAGGTCGGTCCGGCTGTCGCCGTGGGCCTCCTCCCTGCCTTCGACCTGGGAGATCGTGGAGGTGTAGCCGCCGTTGAGCCCGGGCAGCGAGTCGCTGATCGTCTCGGTCAGCTGGGCCAGCTCCAGCCGGTGCTCGGTGCCGACGTGCTCGCTGGCGACCCGGGCGTCCTCGGCGTTGCCGAGGCGCATGAACGCCACCGCCGCGTGGCCGCGGCCGAGGCGCTCGCGGACGGCCGGGGTCAGCGACCGGTAGGTCAGGACGAGTCCCGTACGGGAGGTCTCGCAGGCGTCCATGAGCCGGTCGAGCACGTCGCCGCGGAGCTTGTCGGCGCCCGCGACGATGATCGTGTGATACCAGGGGCGGTCGGAGGCCGGCGACTGGCGCAGGATGTGGGTCAGCGCGGTGGCCACGTAGGTGCCGAGCACCCGGTTGCCGAACACGCCCGCCTGCCGGTCCATGCTCACCACCCGGAGCCGGGCGGGCGGGAGGCGCACGGCCTGGGTGCCGAGCGTCTCCAGCTTGCGCAGCTGCGACTCCAGCGCCCAGGCGCGCTCGATCACCACGCGGTCGCTCACCCCGCGCCCGAACAGCGTGCCGATGCGCTCCAGCTGCGTCGCGGTGATGAGCCCGTAGCGCAGGTCGTCGCGCGGGTCGCCGACCTGTGCCAGCGCCCGGAGCGCGGCGGTCACCTGGCTGATCGTGGCGTTCTCGCCGAGCACCTCGAGCACCCGCTCCAGGATGGCGTTGTCGAAGCTCAGGTCGCGGGTGGAGCGGTGTTCCTCGCTCACGCTCACCACGTGCGCCAGGACGTCGGCGAACGCCTCGGGCTTGAGCGTGGCGCCCAGGTCGAGGCGGGGCAGATCGACCGGCAGCACCCAGACCAGCGGGTCGTCGCCGCCCCGGCGGGCCAGCTCGATCAGGTCCTTGGCGATCGCCCCCTCCGACAGGTCGAGCACGGTCAGGTGACCGCCGCTGTAGAGGCGGGTCGCGCCGAGCAGGGTGATCAGCGCCGACCAGCCGGGCAGCGTGCCGCCGGCCACGTCGATGCGGTCGATCTCGTCCGGCACGGCCACGGCGTACCAGGTCAGCTGGCGGTCGTGGCGGTCCTTGACCTCCTGCCACTCGCGGTAGCGCTGGGCGTGCTCCTCCTGCGCGCGGAACAGTTCTTTGTCACGTTCCTGCCGCCGCCGGTCGTCCCGGACCTGTTGCTCGTAGACCCGGTATCGGACCGCCCGGTCGCCCTGGACCAGCGCGTAGCTGCAGATGGCCGCCACGCCCCCGGCCGCGACCAGGCCGAGCAGGGCGAAGGACCAGTTGAGGTAGCCGGCGACGGCCACCCCGATGATCAGCACGGTCAGCGCGAGCATGAACATCCGGAAGACCCGCACGGGCCGGTTGAGCAGGTCTTCCTGCAGGCGCTCGCGGCGCACCAGGTCGGGGTCGGGGCTCTCGGCGACCGTCTCGTCCTCGGCGGGCGAGGGTCGCTTCGGCGGGGGGCCGGGATCGGGGTGCAGCAGGATGTACTGCCAGCCCAGGTAGATGCGGTCCGCCTGGAGCTGCGCATGCTCGGGATGCACGTCCACCACGTGACCCTCCGGCCGCGATATGTCGTTAGTAGTAGGGGCTTGTCCCTCCGCTCCGTCACAGCGTATGAGCTACAACCCCTACAGCGGCAGGGTTCTCTGCAATTCAGCCAGGCCGATGGAAGGATTGCGGCAGATGGGGCAAGGGTGACCTATTACCATCCTTATCCATGACGGAACCCTCCGGCGGCCGCGACAAGCCCAGACGGCCGGTAGCGGTGCCCGCTCTCGCCCTCGTGGCCGTCACGGTCATCGGAGTCACCGCCCTGCTGGGCGGTCTCGACGAGGCCCCCGACCCCCCGCCCCAGCAGCTCGGTCCGGGCTCGGTGCTCGACCAGGGCCGCTACTCCACCCGCTTCGTCGAGTCGCGGGTGAGGGTGGAGAAGGCCGAGTCCCGGTTCGCGGAGCACAAGAGGTTCGTGGAGCTGGTCTTCGACGTCACCAACCTCGGCGACGAGACGACACCGGTCGGCCTGCCGCCGGCCAAGCCGGAGCACTCCGGCCTGGGCGTGTCCTTCGCCGACTCGCTCGTCAAGATCACCCCCGAGTTCTCCGAGGACGCCGGCCCGTTCGTGTTCGCCCTGAGCAAGGACGACGAGACCCGGCAGCTGCACCCCGGGGTGACCACCAAGGTCATCGTCCGCTACCGGCTCGAGGACACCGAGCAGCCACCGGAGAAGATGACCCTCGACGTGGCGGCGTTCAGGTACGCGGCGGGCTTCCAGGATCCCACCGAGAGGTGGGGGATGATCACCAAGCCGGTCGGCGGCAGGTCCGTCCCGGAGGTCAAGGCCCGCGTGACGCTGCCCGTCCGGGAAGGCGCGGGAGCATGACCGCCACCGAGCAGCGATCACCCGAGGTGCCCGCCCGGCGCGGCGGGCGGACAGGCCGCGGGGGCCGCGCGTCGCGGCTGCTCAACGGCATCGTCGGCCTGTTACTCGTAGGGGGCGCGATCGGCCTGCAGACGCTGCGGCTGTCGGAGAACGACTACACGGCCCCCCTGACCTACGTCGGAGACAAGGGCGAGGACGTCGACGCCGGGAGGTTCACCATCCGGCTGAACTCGTTCGCGGCGGCCAAGGCGATCCGGAGCAGCAGCGAGACCATCGCGACCGACCACCTGTTCCTCGTCGTCAACGTCTCCGCGAAGTCCAGCCTCAAGCCCTACCACCTGGGCCAGCCCGCGCTGCTGACCGGCGACGGCCGCAGGTTCGCCGCCACGGACCGGGTGGACTCCGGCTCGACGCTGGCCGCCACCTGGGTGCAACCCGACATCTGGGTCACCGGCTCGTTCTTCTTCGAGGTGCCCGCCCCGGTGCTCCCGGGCGCCCGCGTCGTGTTCGGCCTCCCCCCGTCGGTGGTGGTCGAGCCGTACCGGCCGGAGGTCGAGGTCGATCTCGGGCTGGACGAGGCGGCCGCGCGCAAGCTCGCCGCGGCGCCGCAGGACGTCTACTCGATCGTCAAGAAGTGATGGGACCATGAGCACGAGCGACGGCGACTGGTTCTCGCCCAGGACCAACCGGCGCGGCGGCGGTTCCTGGCCGCCGCTCACCCCGCCGCCCGCGCGTTCCCGAGAGCCGCGCCCCGACCAGCAGGTCTGGCCGCCCGCGGCACCGGAGGCGCCCGGCGGCACCACCCAGCCGCTCCCGGCCGTGACGGACGCCACACCTCCGCCGCCTCCACCGGGGGTTCCCACGCCCGGCGCGCCGCCGCCCGCGCGACGCCGGGGGCGGGCGCTGCTGGTCGCCGCGGCGGCCGTGGTGCTCGCGTGCGCCGCCGTGGCCGTGCACACCTACGACGGCTACCTCTTCTACGAGAAGATCGCCACCGACGAGACCCGGCTGGTCTCCGTCGCGCCCGGTCAGGCCGGGAAGGCCTACGGCATCGAGTGGAAGGCCACGGTCGCGCCCACGAGGCCGCCGGCCGGCAACAAGCACGGCGACAGCGTCGCCTGGCTGAAGGTGGAGATCAGCAAGAAGGTGCTCGACCAGGGCAGCGCGACCATGACGGGTGATCCCGGCGAGGTCCAGCTCCAGGACCGTTCGGGGCGCACCTGGACCGTGGAGTTCCAGAGCCATGATCAACCGACGGATCGGCTGGAAGTGGGCAGGGAGTATCTGATGGAAGGGCTGGCCATCGTGCCCGTGCGGGTCGTGGACGAGGTCGAGCTCTCCTTCAGGCCGAGCACCTACCGCTCCGACACACCGACC
The DNA here is from genome assembly GCF_040649575.1 of Nonomuraea sp. NPDC048916. Lineage (NCBI taxonomy): Bacteria > Bacillati > Actinomycetota > Actinomycetes > Streptosporangiales > Streptosporangiaceae > Nonomuraea > Nonomuraea sp. NPDC048916. Next base: position 29,287 of record NZ_JBEZFS010000044.1, on the reverse strand, counting down.
GAGGACCTCTTCAAGCGCGACACGGTGGCGGCGCTGGAGCGGAACGTCGACGTCCTGAGGTTCAGGCGCTGAACGACTGGCCGCGCAGCCTGGCCCGGGTGGCCGCGATGTCGAAGGTGGCCGCGAGCAGGGCCATGGTGACCGCGGTCACCAGCAGGTCGCGGGCGAAGTCGACCGGCGGGCCGAGGTGGAACCAGGCCCAGTCGACCTGCGAGCCGATGAGCGTGCGGACGGCGCGGTCGGCGTACTGGGCGCCCACCGCGATGGCCACGTAGCACAGGCACATCATGCCGAACAGGGGCGCGCCGCCTTTGACGACCAGCCGGAAGGAGTTGGCCAGCGGCACCCAGCGGTCCCGGAAGCCGGCGGTGACGCGGTCGAACGACTTCTGGGTCAGGTCGTGGCTCTCTTCCAGGCGGTCCACACCGCGCTCGAACCGGGTGCCCCTGAGCAGGGTGCGGGTGTCGTCGGCGAAGGCGCCGAAGACCAGCATGGCCACGGTGAGCCAGGCCAGCGGGATCACGACGGCGTCGACGAACGACGGCCAGATCCCGCTCACCGCGTCTCTGACGGCCTCCCAGCCGGGGATGCCCTCGTTGGCCCGCGCCAGGACGTCTCCCGTGCCGGCCACGACCGCGCGGTGCTCCGTCCACTCCGAGCGGGCGTCGGCGACGGCGATCGTGGCGTTCAGCCCGTAGAAGACGAAGGCGAACTCGGAGAAGGCCGCCGCGAACCCGTAGAATCCGCTCTTCCCCTTCCCCACCAGCTTCGCGAACAACGTCTTCAGCCCGAGGGCGACGGCCATGGTGCCCAGGGACACCCGCCAGTCGAGATCGGTGAGACTGCGGCCCACCTGCGTCTCCTCACCGAACCACGCGGCGTCGGTCAGGTCGTAGAAGTGGTGGAAGATGTCCATCTGCTGCAGGTCTCGGGCGTCCTCCACGTGGAAGCCCCAGGCCAGGTAGAGCACGGCGAAAGCGGGGGCGACCCGGTCCAGAGCCCGGAAGAAGCGCTCGTCGCGCACACCGCCGGCGGCCCGGGCGCGTATCTCCCACAGCGCGCCGCGCAGGGTGTGCAGCATGCCCGTGACGACCGTCATCGCCGCCAGGACGACCAGCGTGAGGAGCGTGATCGTGGCCACGAGGCGGACCTGGCGGAAATCCCCGTAGGCGACCTCCGTGGCGCCGTACAGCAGCGCGAAGCGGACCAGCTCGCCGGCGGAGAACCACAGGATCAGCGGAAGCGCGCACTTCCCCAGCAGGCGCAGGGTGTGCACGGGCAGCGAGAACGGCGACGGCATCCTCTGGGCTGGAGAAGGCGCCGGTCGGGGGGGTGCCGCCACTCCTGACGAACCTGACATCTGCGGAATCGTATCGTTCTGCCTCTTGTGTCGCAGCCCAGACCGGCAACAAGGGGCGCCGGGGATGACGGTCTCGACGGTCACATCTCCGGGACCCTTGACACACATCGGCGCGAACCTGCGGCACCATGGCGGCATGGAACCTCGGCCCGCGCTCGACACCGACCCGCGCGTGGTCGGAGAGCGGCTGCGGCGGTTGCGTCACGCGCGCGGGGTGTCACTGTCGGAGCTCGCCAGGCGGGCCGGCATCGGCGAGGCGACGCTGTCCGGCGTCGAGACCGGCACCCGCAATCCCACACTGGAGACGCTCTGGGCGATCACCGCGCAGCTCGGCGTGCCGATCAGCGCGATCCTGGACGCGCCGCCCGAGCCGCGGCTGATGCGCGGGGCGGTGATCGAGGCCGCGCTGCTCGAGGTGTTCGAGGAGGACCGGGTGACCTTCGAGCTCTACCGGCTCCGCGTGCCGCCCGGCGCCGCCCAGACCTCGCCGCCCCACCACGAGGGCGTGAGCGAGCACCTCACGGTCTTCAGCGGCACTCTGATCGCCGGGCCGCTGGACGCGCCACTCACGGCCGGGCCCGGGCATCACATCGCGTGGCGCTCCGACGTGCCCCACGGCTACCGGGCGGTCGGGCTCGACGAGGTGCGGGCCACGCTGCTCATGCGCAACCCGACGAGCACGCGGGTGCGGCAGGGCCCGTAGCGGGCCGGGAACACGAGAGGCCCGCGCCGTGACCGGCGCGGGCCTCTCGGACGAACGGTGGTCTCAGACGGCGACCGCCAGCTGGGACACCTCGCCCAGCTTGGCCTCGACCTGGACATCTCTGGTGAACCCGCCACCCGCGATGATGCGGACGGTCCAGTCACCGGGAGCGGCGAAGAAGCGGAAGACACCCTCATCCGACACCACGACCTCCCCGGTGAACTCACCGGAGCGGTCGAGCAGCCGGGCGTAGGCGGTGCCGGTGCCCGTCACCACCCCCTGGATCACGGCCTGACCGGCCAGATCGATCCCGGCAGGCAGCGCGATCGTCTGTTCGGGCGCTCCGCACCCTGGCGTGATGGTCATCAGCGGGCCTCTCCCAGCTCGATCGGCACGCCCACGAGCGAGCCGTATTCGGTCCACGAACCGTCGTAGTTCTTCACGTTGGCCTGGCCGAGCAGCTCGTGCAGCACGAACCAGGTGTGCGCGGAGCGCTCGCCGATGCGGCAGTAGGCGATGGTGTCCTTGCCGAAGTCGACGCCGGCCTCGCCGTAGAGGGCGCGCAGGTCGTCGTCGGTCTTGAAGGTGCCGTCGTCGTTGGCCGCCTTGGACCACGGGATGTTGCGGGCCGTGGGCACGTGGCCACCGCGCTGGGCCGCCTCCTGCGGCACGTGGGCCGGGGCGAGCAGCTTGCCGGTGAACTCGTCGGGCGAGCGCACGTCGACCAGGTTGAGCTTGCCGATCGCGGCGAGCACCTCGTCGCGGAAGGCGCGGAGGGAAGAGTCTTGCTCCTGGGCGGTGTAGTGGGTCTTGGCCCGCTCGGGCACGTCCTTGACCAGCTCGCGCGAGTCGAGCTCCCACTTCTTGCGCCCGCCGTCGAGCAGCTTGACGTCGCCGTGGCCGTACAGCTTGAAGTACCAGTAGGCGTACGCGGCGAACCAGTTGTTGTTGCCGCCGTAGAGCACCACGGTGTCGTCATTGGAGATGCCGCGCTCGGAGAGCAGCGTCTCGAAACCGGTCTTGTCCACGAAGTCGCGGCGGACAGGATCCTGAAGGTCCTGCCTCCAGTCGATCTTCACAGCCCCACGGATGTGCCCCTTGTCGTAGGCACTGGTGTCCTCGTCGACCTCGACGAGAACCACGTTGGGCGTGTCGAGGTTTGCCTCGACCCAGTCGGCGTCCACCAGGGCGGCGGAACGGCTCATTTCGAAACCTCCATTTTGGCGGCGGGTAGTAGACGGCGAATCAGCAAGTACATCTCGCAGCCAAGGCAGAATCCGAAGGCTGCGTTGAGGAATGCGGCGAGGAGAGCCGCTGCCGTCGCCGCGAGGGCGAGCGGTGTGATCTCGGTCAGATATCCGGCCAGGCCCGCGACCGCGAAGACGAACCCGACGGCCTGCGCGAAACGCGGCGGGCGGGCGTCTTCGGTCTCCTCCGGGGCGCTCTTGACGAGCGCCTTGAAGAGCATTCCGTACGGCTGGCGGCCGAACGCGCCGAGCGCGAACACCACGGTCTGGGCGGCCAGGAGCCAGACGCTCCCCGTCACCAGGACGAGGGCGAGGACCAGGGTGGTGATGGCCGCGCCGAAGCGCAGCGCTCTAGGATCGGCACGCATCGCGGGATGCTCCTGAAGGGTCGGATGTGGGGCGGATCGGAAGTCCGCGCGAGACCGTCCTCAGGCAGCACGACAGAGCGCAGTGGCAACGCGGCAGAAATCAACCGCGCGCCGCTTCGTCAGCAGCTCTGTCGATGGGTTCATGGGCCCGACACTACTAGGCGTCTCGACATCTGTCACTTCTCGTCCGATTCGTGAGACGGGGGATGAGAAGGCCGGTGGGGCACCGCGTCGGCGAGCGCGGCCAGGACATCCTGCTTGCGCGGCTGCCCCGAGGCTCTCTTCACGATGTTTCCGGCCTCGTCCAGGACGAGGACCGTGGGCGTCCGCATGATGTCGAGCTCGCGTACGAGATCCAGCCGCGACTCCGCGTCGATCTCGACGTGCGTCACCCCGGGCACCACCGCGCTGACGTCGGCCAGGATCCGCCGCGTCGCCCGGCACGGCTGGCAGAACGCCGTGGAGAACTGGACCAGCGTCGCCCGCTCCCCCAGCGGTGCCCCGAGGGACGCCTCGGTCAGCCGGTCACCGGCCCGGTCGCGCACGCGTCCGTCACGGAGCACCTTCACCACCCCGATCGCCAGGCCGAGCACCAGCGTCGCCAGAACCACCCACACACCTGTCATCGGATGGTGCAACCACGGCCCGCCCGGATTACTTCCGCGCCTTACTTCCGGGGCGTCACCTTCACCCGCACCAGCACCCTGTCCGCCCCGTCGACCAGGTCGAACCTGGCGATGTCGGCCATCGGGATGCGGGTGTGGCGCGGGAAGACGACCTTGTCCTGGTAGGTCTCACGGCTGACCGTCCAGCTCTCGGTGACCTCGCGCTCGCCGTTTCTGCCGACGACGACCAGCCGGCACGTCGTGCCCACGGGCACCCCGGCGACCCGCACCGCGAGCCGAGTGCCGTCCTCGCCGGGGAACGCGGCCACGTGGGCGTAGTAGCCCCTGGCCTCGTTCGCGCCGGGGAACTCGCGGCCGCTGGTCTCCCGGGGCGAGGCCGACCTGAGCGGGCTGGGCTGCAGCTCGATATGGATCTTGGTCTCGGCCTGGTCGGCCTGATCGGCCCGGGCCGCGGTGTCGCCGGCCGTCTCGGGCGCGGGCGCGGCGGCGCTGGTGGCCTCCTGGGACGCCTGGCGCGCGGAGGCCGTCCAGACGGTGCCGCCGACGGCCAAGACCGCCACCGAGGCGGCGACGGCCAGCAGCACGCGGCCCCTCCGGTGGCGCTTGGCCCGGGCGTTCAGCAGCCGGTCGAGCACCTGGCGGGGCGGGCTGGCCACCAGCTCGACGTCGCGCTCGGAGACCTTGCCGAGGAACGCCGAGACCCCTTCGAGCTCCAGCAGCTCCGCGCCGCACACCTCACAGGTCGCCAGGTGCAGGTCGACCTGCAGCGCCTCGTCCGGGTCGAGCGCGCCCAGGGCGTGGGCGCCGAGCGTGAGCCGTACCTCCTCGCACGTCACGGCGCCAGCCCCCGCTCCTCCAGGGCGAGCTTGAGCGCCCGCAAGGCGTAGTAGGTGCGTGACTTGACCGTGCCCGGCGGGATGCCCAGCGTCGCCGACGCCTCCTTCACCGATCTCCCCCGGTAGTAGACCTCCAACAGCACGTCGCGGTGCTCGGGCCGGAGCGCGGCCAGCGCCTCGGCCACGGCCCACGACTCGACCGCCCGCTCCAGCTCGTCGTCGGCCGGGACGACGGCCAGCGCCTCGTCTCCCGTCTCCTGCGGGCGTGACCGGCGGGCGCGGTGCTGGTCGACCACGAGGTTGCGGGCGACGGTGAACAACCAGGCGCGGATCGGCCGTCCGGTGAGCGCGTCGGGATGCCGCCACGCCCGCAGCAGCGTCTCCTGCACCACATCCTCCGCCCGTCCGGAATCACCCGTCAGTCGCAGCACGTACCCGTAGAGTGGCCCGGCGTGATCATCGAAGAGGGTCCGCACGAGCTCCTCGTCGGCGGTGCCAGCTGGACTCACGCCCTCTTCACGTACGGCGGGGCCGGCCGGTTCAAGGTCATCCACGGAGCGGCACGTCAGACGCTTCGGCCGAGAACTCCAATCCACCGGCCACGCTCTTCACCCCGGTCACCTTGACGTCGAAGGGCAGCTTGCCCTGGAAGGGGATCGTGTAGCTGACGAACTTGGCCAGCGAGTCGGGCACCCTCTGGATCTTCTCCGCCTGCAGCCGGATGCCGCCGTCGGCCACGTCCACCCGCATCTCCGCGTCGAACTTCACCTGCCTCACCCCAACCGTCACCTCGCCGGACGCGACGAGCCGCCGGCCGTTCCCCGAGATCTTGACACCGCGCGGCGCGTACTTGTCGATCGTCTCCCTGGTCAGCGTGCCGCGGACGGTCAGCCGCTCGGCCCTGATGTCGGCTGTGTTCTGGATGACATCGGCCAGGGGGGCGGTCACGCCGTAGGCGGCACCCTGCAGGTCCTTCACCGGCACGCCGCCGTAGGTGAGCGTGCCGAGATTGAACCGTACCTCTGGATAGCGTCCGGAGAGGGCTTGAGTGAGGAATGGGATGCCCTCGATCGTCACGGTCGGTGTGCCGCTGAGGTCGGCCGCGGCGGCGATCCGGTTGGACAGGTCTCGCTCCACGCCGGCGACCGCGACACGGTCGAGGACGACGAGGAGGAGGGCCAGCACGATCAGGAATACAGCCAGCTTGCGCATCAGGCTCCCTGTCTCAAGCGGGGGTCATGAGCTTATCGATGGCATGGCACATTCCCCACCAAACCACTTGATCACCCGCCGGCGAACGGCGGCAGCACCTCGACGGTCACCCCGTCGTGGAGCGGCACCTCGTCGTGGGCGCGTCTGCCCACCGGCGAGCCGTCCAGCAGGAACGAGGATCGGCTCATGACCCGGGCGAGTTCGGTGCGATCTTGTGTGATCTTCGTCATGAGTTCGCCCAATGTCGCCGCCTCGAACGGCTCCTCCGCCAACCCGGCGGCTTCCTTCGCCGCCGCCCAATACCTAATTTTTCCCCTGGCCATAGGCACCTCACAATCGAGTCCGCTTCATTGTGCGGCATCGTGAACAACAGTGTTTCGGGGGAAACGCTGTTGACCTGGTGGACCCGCAATGGACGCATTCTTCCTGTGGGATATCCTCACCTACAGGACCTGGGCGACGTAGCCCCCGGGTCCTGTCGTGTTTGAGGAGGCCGATATGAGCAACCTGCTCCTGCTGACCAACGCCCTCGAGCCGTCCGCCGAGGTGTTGCCGGCGTTGGGGCTGCTGCTCCACTCGGTCCGCGTCGCGCCTGCGGAGGCTTCGGCCCTCATCGACGCGCCACCCGCCGACACCGTGCTGGTCGACGCCCGCAAGGAGCTCGTGCATGCCAAGAGCCTGTGCCGGCTGATCCGGACGACCGGCATCGACTGCCCGCTGCTGGTGATCGTGACCGAGGGCGGGCTGGCCGCGATGACCGCCGAATGGGGCGTCGACGACGTGCTCCTCGAAAGCGCCGGCCCGGCCGAGGTCGAGGCGCGTCTGCGCATGGCGACCGGCCGCATCTCGCGGGCCGGCGGCGAGGACGTGCCCGACGAGATCCGCAGCGGCGACCTGTCGATCGACGAGGCCACCTACACGGCCCGGCTGCGCGGCCGGGTGCTCGACCTGACGTTCAAGGAGTTCGAGCTGCTGAAGTATCTCGCCCAGCACCCCGGGCGCGTCTTCACCCGCGCCCAGCTGCTGCAGGAGGTCTGGGGCTACGACTACTTCGGCGGCACCCGCACGGTCGACGTCCACGTGCGGCGGTTGCGCGCCAAGCTCGGCACCGAGTACGAGTCCCTCATCGGCACCGTCCGCAACGTCGGCTACCGCTTCGTCCCCGACCGCGCCGACCCGGCCCACGTGTAGATATTTCCCTCCTTTACGGCACAGCCAAGGAAGGCCCGCCCGCCGCACGCGGCTGAGGGCCTCCAGGGAGACGCCCGCTGACCCGCACGGGGCCGGCCACCGACACGCCGTCCCGTGGGCCGCCCCAGAGGCGAGCCGTTGACAGGGTGCCGAGTCCGGGGTGCACTGATGTGACGTGATCGGCGCTTCGCCGGCCCTGACCTGTCATGCTGTGGACACCGCCGTCCCTGGATTGGTGGTGTTTCCATGAGCTTATTCAGGTCGCTGGTCGACGAGTCCGCCCGGCCCCGCGTGTATCGGCGTAATGAGTGCATTTGTTCGCCGTTACGACCGGCCAACCGCGTTTATCTGATCGACTACGGCTATGCCCGGGAGTACACACCGCCGGGCGAGCGTGAGGCCATTCACGATTTGCGCGCCGGTGGCGAACTCGTCGGCGAACTGGCGTTCTGGAGCCCGAGCGAGCGGGTGCGGGTCGACGCGCTCACCGAGGTGCGGGCGTGGCCGATCGACATGCGGGCGCTGCGCGAGCACGCCTCGTCCAACACGGCGGTGGCCACCGCGCTGGTGCAGGATCTGTTCGCCCGCAACATGGCGGCGCGCAGGCACGAGGCGCTCGCCCGGGCCTCCGTGGCGGCCCGGCTGGCCGTGTGGCTGCTGCACCTGGACGGGCGCTACGGGCTGGCCTCGGAGTCCTCGCCGCCGCTGTCCGTGGAGACCCTGGCCGACCTGGTCGGCAGCGCGCCCGACGTGGTGCAGCGGCAGGTCGCCCAGTGGGTGCGGCGCGGCTGGCTGGAGCGGCCCGGCTACCGCCGGGTGCGGATCGCGGACGCCGCCGCCCTGCGCAACGTCGCCGGCGGCTGGGAGCACCTGTCGGCTCCGTGGGAGGGGCGGGTCACGCCGTTCCTGACCCGTCCGGGCGCGCAGGCCGAGCCGCTGCCCGTGGGTGAGGTGCCCCGGCCCGCCCAGTTGCCCGCCGCCGTGCCCGACTTCACCGGCCGGCAGCTCAGCCTGGACCTGCTCACCTCCTGGCTGGAGCGGCCCAACCGGACCAACACGATGGTCGTCCAGGGGCTGCCGGGAGTGGGCAAGACCACGCTGGTCACGTACTGGGGGCATCTGCACGCGGATCGGTTCCCGGACGGGCAGATCGTGATCGACCTGCGCGGCCAGTCCCCCAGCCAGCCGCCGATGACCCCGGCCGAGGCGCTCGGGCAGATCCTGCGCTCGCTCGGTGTCGGGGAGCACATGCCCGCCTCCGACGAGGCCGAGCTGATGCTGCTCTACCGCAGCCGGCTGGCCGGTCGCCGGCTGCTGCTCATCCTTGACAACGCCGCCGATCCGGCGCAGGTGCGGGCGCTGCTGCCGGGCAGCAAGGACTGCGTGGTCCTGGTGACGAGCCGGACCAGGATGGCGCCGCTGCGCGCCACCGGCCACGCCGACCTGATGGACCTGCCGGTGCTGGACCCGGGCAACGCGGTCGCGCTGCTGGTGGCCGTGCTGGGCGAGGACTCGCCCCGGGCCGCCGATCGCGACGCGCTGGCCGAGCTGGCCCGGGTCTGCTCCTACCACCCGTTCGCGTTGCGGATCTCGGCCGCCAAGCTGAGCGAGAACCCGGAGCTCAGCGTCGCCTCCCGGGTGCGGGAGCTGCGCCGCCCCGACCGGCGCCCGCCGTTCTCCGGCGACCCCGAGGAGGCCTTCCGGTCCGCCCTCGACCTGGCCTACGAGTCGCTGAGCCCGTCGCAGCGCCGCTCGTTCCGGCACGTCGGCCTGCTGCCCGGCCGGGACTTCACGCCCGAGGTGCTGGCCGCCGCACTCGGCTCCTCGGTGAGCGAGGCCGTGATCGCCGTGGAGGGGCTGCACCGGGCGTACCTGGTCGAGCCGATGCCGGGGCCGCGCTACCGCGTGCACGACCTGGTGAAGGGGCTGGCCAGGGAGCTGGGCCGGCACGCCGAGGCCGGCGTGCGGGAGGCCAGGGTGCGGCTGCTCGACCACTACCTGGCGATGGCCACGGACCCGGCCACGCCGCGTGAGTGGTTCGAGGCCGAGCGCCGCTCCCTGGTCTCCGTGGTGAGGCTGGCGGAGGAGACCGACGCGCACGGCATCGCCTGGCAGCTGGCGGCGGCCGTGTTCGAGCCGTTCAAACGGCTGCGCTACTACGAGAACAACCTGGAGATCCAGCAGGCCGGGCTGACCTCGGCCGCGCGGATCGGCAACCGGCCGGCGATCGCGAGGATGCGCAGCCACCTCGGCTCCATCCACCACGACATCGGCCCCTCCACACAGGCCGCCCGCTACATCAGCGAGGCGCTGGCCGACTTCACCAAGCTGGGCGACCGCGAGGGCCGCGCCCGCGCGCTCAACGAGCTGGCCGAGGTGCACGGCATCGCGGGCAGCAACGACGACGCGCTGAAGTGCGCGGGCGAGGCGCTGGAGCTCTACCGGGAGATCGGCGACCTGGCCGGGGTCGCCGACTGCCTGCACACGCTGTCGCGCCTGCACCTGTCGCAGGAACCCCACGAGCTCGCCCTGCACCACGCCGGTCAGGCGCTGGACGTGCGCGAGGAACTGGGCGACCGCAGGGGCACCGCGCAGAGCCTGATCATCCTGGCCCGGGTGCGGCACCACCTCGGCGCGGCGAACGCCGCCCTGTCGGAGGGCCTGGAGGCGCTGTCGATCTGCCACGACCTCGGCGACGAGCACGCCGAGGCCGAGACGCTCCTCTGCCTGGCCGAGATCTACGACACGCTCCGCCTGCCGCACGACGCCCAGCGCGACGCCGAACGTGCCCTCGCCGGCTACACGGCGACCGGTGACCAGCACGGATGCGGCCGCGCCCTGTGCGCGCTGGGCCGGATCGCGCGCAACGGATCCCGCTACGACGAGGCGCTCGACCACTACGAGCAGGCTCTGGCCGTACAACGGGAGCTCCATCACGAGCAGGGCAAGGCGGAGACGCTCGGCGACATCGGGCTGGTCTACTGGCGGCTGGCCGACTACCTGCGCGCCGACGACTACCTGAACCAGGCGCTGGCCATCAGCCGGGTGATCCAAGACCCGCCCGTCGAGGCGCGGATGCTCAACCGGCTGGCGCGGGTCCGGCGGCGCCAGGGGGTGCCGCAGGTGGCGTTCGTGTACGCGCTGGAGGCGCTGGACATCGTGCAGGGCATGGGCAACCGCCGGGCCGAGGCGGACGTCCAGGAGACGCTGGCCTACACCTACCTGTCGCTCGACCGGCACAAGGACGCGCTGCGCGCGGCCAGGGCGTCGCTGGCGATCAGGGAGGAGATGCGCGACAACAAGGCCAGTGCGCTGCTCTCGATCGCGCAGGCGCTGCACACCGCGGGCCGGCCGGAGGAGGCGCTGGAGTACGCCGAGGCGACGACCGGACTGCAGCACAAGTCGGGCACCCGTGACCGCTGGGCCGCCGCGCTCACCACGCTGGCCATGATCCTGCTCGACCTGAAACGGCCGGAGGAGGCGCAGGCCCACGCCGCCCAGGCCAGGGACGTCCACCTGGCCTGCGGCACGCGTCGGGACCTGGGCTGCGCCCTGCGCGCACTGGGCCTGATCGCCCGCCGCCTGGGCGACTTCGCGCAGGCCAGGCAGCACCTGACCGAGGCCGTGCGGATCCTGGAGGAGGTGGGCGACCTCGGAGAGTTGAAGCGGGCGACCACCGAACTCCGCGAAATGTCGTAAATCTCGCGACATCAGGTCGCAGATTCTCGTCCGGCTCCTCCCGTTAGCTGGTGTCCCAGCTACTCCGTCGGAGGTGATCCGGATGCTCATCAAGAACCAGCTGCGTCGAGACCTGCTCTGGCTGAAGCGCCAGGCCCGCAAGGACAGGCGGATCACGCTCTCCGTGCTCGCCGGAGTGCCGGCCGCGTGGATCCGGCAGCTCTCCCCCGACGACGCCATGCCTTCCTCGCCGCCGCTGCTCGCCCTCTCGCTCGGGCTCGTGGTGGCCTCGGTCGTCGCCTGGCTGCTGTCGGCCTACCTCCTGGTCAGGACCATCCGGCCGGGGCGGGACCCGGTGGAGGCGCTCCGGTGGACGTCCCGTGTCTCGCGGGCCAAGGAATGGGCGTTCTGCTCGCTGTGCGCGTTCGTGGCGTGGCACCTGCTGCAGTTCGTCACCGCCCTGCTCGTGAGGTGACGGGCGCGCGTCCCCCGGCCGGCGAGGGCCCGGCCGGGGGACGTTTCCCGCGTACGGGAAAGGCCCGCCTCCGGTGGGAAGCGGGCCTCTCACGAGTGCTTTCGACGGTGCACGGGTGCTATGTGCACGGGTGCTTGTGCACGGGTGCTTTGAGGGTGCGGGTCAGTCCAGTGCGGTGATGCGGTTGGTGGCGGGCGGGGCGATGGGGTTGTTCCTGCCGAGGTGCTCGACGAAGGCGTCGATGTCCAGCGGGCCACTCCACACGTCCGTGCCCTCCGTGAAGGCGAGGAACGCGTCTCCCCCACCGACCAGGAAGTTGTTGGCCGCGACGCGGATCGACTGGGTGTCGGTCACCGGCGTGCCGTCGATCCTGATGTCGGACACCTTGGAACCCCAGGCGGCGGACCTCGTGTAGGTGTAGGTCAGGTTCGCCGAGGGCTGCAGGATCTTGGCGAACGGCTGGTTGTTCGGGCCGCCGGTGAACTGCTGCTCCAGCACCGTCTTCAGCTGGGCGCCGGTCAGCGTGACCACCTGCATGAGGTTGTTGAACGGCTGGACGCTGAACGCCTCGCCGTAGGTGACGACCCCGTCGCCCTCCCTGGCCGGGGAGCCGGCGAAGCTCAGCGAGTTGCGGACGCCGCCCGGGTTCATCAGGGCGATCTGGGCGTTGCCGCCGGTCTTGGTCGCGGCGAGTTGGCCGTCGGCGATGAGGTTGCCGAGGGGCGACTCACCGCTCGGGGCGGCGGTGTTGGTGATGTCCGCGCTGATCGTGCCGACGGGCTTGTTGGCAACCGGGGCGACGCGGTCCTTCCACGTCTGCACGAACGCCGAAATTTCGGGATCCGGGGTGACCGTGCGGGTCACGACGTGGTTGTCCGCCACGACCGACGAGCGGTCGATGTCGCGCGTCTTGACGTTCACGTTGAGGTCGACCTGCGTGATGACGCGGCCGAAGGAGCCGCCCTGCGAGTAGAGCCGGTCCTGACCCGCCGGGTCCTTGACCGTGCACAGGTACGCCTGGTGCGAGTGGCCGCTGAGCACCACGTCGATCTCGGGGTCGACCTGCGTGGCGATGCGGTTGCCCGCGCCGGGCATGGCGCTGCACGCGTCGGGCGACTGGCCGGCCGTCACCTGGTCACCCTCGTGCACGAGGACGACCTGGGCCTTCACGCCCAGCAGCTTGAGCAGCTTGGACGCCACGTTCGCGGCCTTGACCTCGTCCACGAACTTGAGGTCCTTGATGCCCTCCGCCGTGACGATGTTCGGCGTGGTCTGCGTGACCAGGCCGATGAAGCCGATCGGCACGCCGTTCATCCACTTGACGCTCACCGGCGGCAGCGCGGGCACGCCCCAGTCGGCCATCAGCTGCTTGATCTGCCTCTGGTCGCCGAGCCCCGCGAACGCGTCGGTCTTCTCGTTCCGGTTCTTGAACAGGACGTTCGCGCCCACGTAGTCGAACGCCGCGCCCTTCCACTCCCCCGCGGGCGAGCAGCCGTCGACCGGGTGGCAGCCGCCCTTCATGATCCGGCGCAGTTCCGCGTAGCCCTCGTCGAACTCGTGGTTGCCGACCGCGGCCACCTTCAGCCCGATCTTGCCCATGAACTCGACCGATGGCTCGTCGTGGTAGGCGGCGGAGACCAGCGGGGTCGCGCCGATGAGGTCGCCCTGGGCGACGGCGATGGTGTTCTGGTCGGCGTGGGCCTTCATGTGGCTGGCGACGAAGGCGGCGCCGCCCGCGTCGACCGTGGCGCCGCTCTCGTCGATCATCCGGCCGGAGGAGCCGGACGGCGGCTCGAGGTTGCCGTGGAAGTCGTTGAGGGCGAGCAGGCGGACGGGGACCGTCTTGGGAGTCTTACCCGCGTCCGCCGGCACTGCGGCGAGCAGGACCGAGCCTGTGGCGACGGCTCCGGCCAGCGCGAGCCGGAGGAGGGAACGAGACGTCATGGCCCAAGACGTTACGGCGACAAGCTACGCAGCCAATGTCGCAAAGCTAACGATTCGTCGGACCCCCACATGGCGTTATTTGCCAGTTGTGCGCCTAGAGTTCGAGCTGTGACAGGGCACGTGAAGATCAGAGAGCGGCTCGATGACCAGGAAATCGCCGAGGTACAACACCTCGTCGACGCGGCGACGGAAGCAGACGGCGTACGCCCGCTGAACGAGCACGTGATGCTCCACATGCGTTACGGCGGCGACCCGCTCGCCCGCTCGCTCCTGCTGTACGCCGGCCCGACCCTGGCGGGCTACGCCCACGTCGACCCGACCGACGAGGTCGAGGGCCCGAGCGGCGAACTGGTCATCCATCCGTCGTTCCGGCGCATGGGACACGGCGGGCGGCTGCTGCGGGCCGTACTCGACCTGACCGGCGGCAGGCTGCGGCTGTGGGCCCACGGCGACCACGCCGGAGCGGGGGCGCTGGCCGAGTCGATGGGGTTCGAGCGGATGCGCTCGCTGTGGCAGATGCGCCGCTCGCTGTTCGCGCCGCTGCCGTCCCCCACCCTGCCCGACGGGGTGCGGCTGCGCGCGTTCGAGCCGGGGCGGGACGAGGAGGCCTGGCTCAAGGTCAACGCCGCGGCCTTCGCCCACCATCCCGAACAGGGCTCGTGGACCCTGAACGACCTGCTCCGGCGCGAGCGGGAGCCGTGGTTCGACCCCGCCGGGTTCTTCCTGGCCTTGCGCGGCGACCGGCTCGTCGGATTCCACTGGACGAAGATCCACGGATCGTCCGGGCACGGCCACGAGCCCCTGGGCGAGGTGTACGTCGTCGGCGTCGACCCCTCCCAGCAGGGCACCGGCCTGGGCAAGGCCCTCACCATGGCCGGACTCCACCACCTGCGCTCGCGCGGCCTCGCCCAGGCGATGCTCTACGTGGACGAGGCCAACACGGCGGCGATCAGGTTGTACGAGTCCCTCGGGTTCAACCGCTGGGACGTGGACGTGATGTACGCCGCTACTCCACCATCCAGTGCAGGGCGTAGTAGGACAGGGCAGCCACCAGAGCCGCTGCCGGAATCGTGAGAACCCAGGCGGTCACGATGTTGCCCGCCACGCCCCACCTCACGGCCGAGAGCCGCTTGGTCGAGCCGACGCCCATGATCGCGCTGGTGATGGTGTGGGTGGTCGAGATGGGCGCGCCGAACCCGATCGCCGCGCCGTACAGGACCGTGGCCGCCGCGGTCTCGGCCGCGAACCCCTGCGGCGGATCCAGCGCGATGATGCGCCGTCCCAGTGTCCGCATGATCCGCCAGCCTCCGGCGTACGTGCCCAGTGAGATCGCGCTCGCGGCGGCGAGGATGACCCACTGCGGGATCTCGTCCTGCGGAGCGGCGTAACCGCCGACCACCAGCGACAGGAAGATCACACCCATGGTCTTCTGGGCGTCCTGCAGGCCGTGCCCGAGCGCCATGGCGGCGGCCGAGACGGTCTGCGCGTAACGGAAGCCGCGGTTGGTCTTGCCGGGCTGCGCGTTGCGGAAGATCCAGTAGATCGCGATCATTATCGTGGCGGCGAGCGTGAATCCCATCAGCGGTGACAGGATCATCGGGATGACGACCTTGTCCAGCACGCCCCCCCAGTGGACGACGCTGGCCGAGGCCAGTGCCGCGCCGACGAGACCGCCGATCAACGCATGGCTGGAGGAGGAGGGCAGGCCGAAGCGCCAGGTGATGAGATTCCAGGCGATGGCCCCGATCAAGCCTGACGCCACGATCACCAGCCCGTGCGAGCCCTGAGGCGCGTCGATGATCCCTTTGCCGACTGTCTGGGCGACCTGGGTGCCGAGGTGGGCGCCGATGAAGTTCATCGCCGCGGCCATGAACAACGCGGCCCGCGGGGTGAGCGCGCGTGTGGAGACCGAGGTGGCGATGGCGTTCGCCGCGTCGTGGAAGCCATTGGTGTAGTCGAAGATCAACGCGATGACGACCACACTGATGACGAGGGCGAGCGTGAGGTCCACAGGGGTTAGCTTTCCTTGACCGCGATCGACTCGACGGTGTTGGCCACATGCTCGAAGGCGTCGGCGGCCTCTTCGAGGGCGTCGATGACCTCCTTCATCTTCATGACCGTCAACGCGTCGTACTCACCGCTGAACAGCTTGGCCAGCAACCGCCGGTAAACCTGGTCGCCCTGGTTCTCGAGCCGGTTGACCTCTATCCAGTATTCGTTGAGGTTCTTCATCGACCGCAGCCGGGGCATGGCCTCGGCCGTCAGCTCGGCGGCCCTCTCCAGCACCTCGACCTGCCGTACGACATCTTTGGGCAGGTGGTCGATCTGGTAGAGGACGATGAGGTCGGAGGCCGCTTCCATGGCGTCCATCACATCGTCGAGGTTCGAGGCGAGACGATAGATGTCCTCGCGATCGAACGGAGTGATGAAGCTCTCATTGAGCCGGTTCATGATCGCATGAGTGCGTTCGTCCCCGGTGTGCTCGCAAACGCGCATCTTGTCGGCCAGGGCTTCCCTGTCCGATCCATCGCTGATGATCTCCACCAGCAGGCGCGATGCCGTGACCAGGTTGTTCGCCGAGTCGGCGAACAGGTCGTAGTAGCTGTCCTCACGTGGCGTGAGACGCAGGCGCACGTCGATCTCCAGATGTGCGGGGATGGTCCGTGGAAGAGAGTACGGGTAACCAGGCAAAATGCGAACTTCATGTCCCCTTCTCCTAGTCGCTACCCTCCGTATGCTGCGCGACACCGGGGAACCTGGCACCTTCAGCGCCTTTTCAGCCTGTCTTTCTCCGGCTTCCTCAGATCTTGGTCCGGTGGAAGTTACGGAACGACCGCGAAGGTGTCGGCCCCCTCTGCCCCTGGTAGCGCGAGCCATACTTCGCCGAACCGTACGGGTGCTCCGCCGGAGAACTCAGCCGGAACACGCACAGTTGCCCGATCTTCATCCCCGGCCACAACTTGATCGGCAATGTGGCGACATTGGACAACTCCAGCGTGACGTGCCCGCTGAACCCGGGATCGATGAAGCCGGCCGTGGAATGGGTGAGCAGGCCCAACCTACCCAGCGAGCTCTTGCCCTCCAACCGTGACGCCAGATCGCTCGACAGCGTGACCGTCTCGTACGTGGACGCCAGGACGAACTCGCCCGGATGCAGGATGAACGGCTCGTCACCGTCGGGCTCCACCAGACGGGTGAGATCCGGCTGCTCCACCGATGGGTCGATATGCGGATATCTGTGGTTCTCGAACACCCGGAAGAACCGGTCCAGCCGTACGTCGATGCTGGACGGCTGGATCATGTCCTGGTCGAAAGGATCGAGCGCGAGCCGGCCGGCGTCGATCTCGGCGAGGATGTCACGGTCAGATAGCAGCACGTGGAGCAACCTACCGTCCCGGGCTTGCTGAAGTGGCCTCGGTTTCCGCTACAGTGGTGGTCGCGGCTTCGGCCGATGCGGGTGTAGTTCAATGGCAGAACATCAGCTTCCCAAGCTGACAGCGCGGGTTCGATTCCCGTCACCCGCTCTCATCGCGAAAGCCCAGGTCGGATGTGGAGTCCGAAACCTGGGCTTTGATCTTGTGAGGGCTTGTTGATCTCCGCGTGCCATTAACGTGCCATTAGGGCTTGCGGATCATCCGGTGGGTACGAGCTGGTCGGGCGGGTCTTTTCGTCGGGATAGCATGCCCGTTCGTGCCCGATCAGGTGCTTGTCAATCGCCTCAGTGATCATCTTGTCCGCGCCCCTGACCGCGTGCTGATAGATCATCGCGGCCCGGACGTTGTCGTGACCCATCCTGGTCATCAGGTCCTTGAGGCCAGCGCCGGAGCCTGCCGCGATCATGTTGCCGGTGTGGCGAAGGTCATGAACGTGCAGGTTCGGGACCCCGGTGAACCGCACGGCTTCCGCCCAGCCCGCGAGCCGGTTGAATCCGCTCCTCCGCATGGGGCCGCCCTTGATCTCGGCGAAGACGAGTGCGGTCTCCTCGGGCTTCACGTAGATCTTGAGGTGCTCGCGCAGCGCCGGAATGATCGCCTGCGGGATGCCGACCACGCGCTTGCCAGCCTTGGACTTGGGCGGGCCGAGAACGAGCTCACCCGTCGAGCGCTCCACGAAGGCGACACGGATCCGAACGGTTCCGGAGTCCAGGTCGAGGTCACCTCGGGTCAGTGCGGTGATCTCGCCCCACCTGAGGCTCGCGAAGGTCGCGAGGAGGACGAACGCACGGTAGCGCCGATCATGAAGGCAATCGGACCTCCCCTCGTCGATCATGCGCCACAGTGCGCGCTCCGCCTCCGGCCTCGTCGGGAAGACCTCGGAATGAGTGCGCATCTCCCCATGACGCTGGAATCGAACGCGGTAGCCCTCCCCCTTCTTGAGACCCCGGATGTTGCCGATGGGACGACGGCCCACCTTGTCAGCCAGTTCGAAGACCTGCCCCACGGATAGCACCGGCCGCTCCTCCGCCCTCTCGTCGCCGGCCCCGCGGATACGGCAGGGGTTGCGCTGGAGAATGTGGTCATCCTCGGTCGCCGTCATCAGTACGGCCCGCAGCAGCCGGTAAGCCTTGGCCGCCATGCTCACTGAAACACCGTTGGCCAAGAGGTCGGCCCGCCACTGCCGAATCATCGCCGTCGAGAGCTTCCCGAGCTGGACCTTCCCGAGGTATGGCGTGATGTGCTGCTTGAGCAGCCACCGGTAGAGATCGACTGTCCGAGGGCGGAGGCCTGCTCGCTGGTCGATCCAGGTTGCCGAATACTCGGAGAGCTTGATCTTGGCGCGCTCGGGATCTGTCCAGGTCCCGGAGAGGATCTTTCCTTCGATGAGGGTGAGTGCTCTGTCTGCGTCGCCCTTGCGCTCGTAGGTCTCGTCGCCCACCCGGATGCGTCCGTCAGGTCCGGGATAGCGGATCTGGTACC
This sequence comes from Nonomuraea sp. NPDC048916, assembly GCF_040649575.1. NCBI lineage: Bacteria > Bacillati > Actinomycetota > Actinomycetes > Streptosporangiales > Streptosporangiaceae > Nonomuraea > Nonomuraea sp. NPDC048916. The sequence continues at coordinate 10,731 of NZ_JBEZFS010000044.1, read as the reverse complement.
GGCCCGAGGGGAGCTGGCGGATGTTGCCGAAACGGCGGTGGTTGTCCTTGTTAGCCATCAGGAGGCCCTTCTCATGGGTGGGACGGTGCCTTCGATGACGAAGGCGACCAGGGCGGTTTCGCGGATGCGGACGTGCCGCCCGACCTTGACGAACTCGATGCGGCGTTCGGAGATCAGTCGGCGGACGAAGCGGGTCGAGGTCTGGAGCGCGTCGGCGGCTTCATCGACGTTGAGGAGTCGATCCATGTCAGGCCGCCTCTCCAACTGCCGAAAGATCTTGGCCGGTGGCTCTGGCCTCCAGATCGCGGAGGTGGGCGCGCCAGCGCTGGCGTTCGGCCACGGACCGCAGGAGGCGGACGCCGATCGGGTCGATATCGGGGTCACCGACTCGGACGGGTCGCCAGACGTAGCGGTGCGGGTCTGCGGCTGCGTCCGGTTCGCCGAGGGCCTCCATGACCCAGGTGCGGCGGTCGGCCTTGTGCTCCGCGAGGGTCTTGTTCGACCACTTGCGGGAGACCAGGACGCGGCGTCCGGCGTAGCCGAGGTGTTCGGGCTTGTGGGCCTTGGAGCGGCAGCAGCCGGGAGTCATTCCCGCCTTGGCGTTCTTGGGCTGCACGCCGTACCGCAGCCAGTTCGGGCACGTGGGTGAGCACGGTTCGTAGCGGAGGGCGTCAGCGAAGCGGGTCGCGTGGGTGCTGTGTCCTTCGGCGGTGTCGCCGAGGGACTTCGTGAGGTATTTGGACAGGTAGCGGATGCACTGGTCGGCATCCTTGGAGCCTGCGAGAACGCCTTTGCCGTCCACCTGATCGCCGAAGCGGATCACATGAGAGGGCTCGTCGAGCTGGTCGATGGCCTCGTCCCAGGTGGGCAGGTACTCGCCGGTGTTCGGGTTGAGGTAACCGTCTTCGCCCCAGACGGGTTCGTAGTCCACCGGCTCATCAGCCTGCGGCCACCACACCTGGTGGTAGGTCGCGGCGGCTATCTGCTTGATCTCCGAGCGTGGGAGCGTTCCACGGATGGCCATGTGCAGATGCGGGGCGAGCCGCTTCTGAGGTTCGACGGTCGCGAAGTACTGCACGTCGTAGCCCGCCACGCGCCGCAGGTTCTGCACGAAGCGATCGACGAGCTTGGAGAAGTGCAGCGCGTCACGAGCCGCCTGGGCGTAGTCGTAGGTGTCCGGATCAACCGGGGAGCCGTTACGGACCTTGCCGTAGGACGGGAGGGTCAGGGTGACGAACAGCGAGGGGCGGTAGCCGTTGTACGTCCTGCCGAGCGTGGTGTTCTCCATCTTGCGCTTGGGCAGGTCCGGGGCATCCTGGCGGCGCTTGGTCGAGCGGGAACGCTTCGTCGTGGTCCTGCCGATCACGCTCCCCCGCATGCCTGCCTCGTTGATCTCTATGTCGAGCCCGGCCAGGACGGCGTCCAAGTCGGTCGTGTCCTCACCGGCCTTGGCCACCTGGTCTCGCTGGGCTTGCATGTCGGCGCAGAACTCGACGAGCCAGGTCTGTTCGTCGGTGGGCTCGTCGGGCGTGATGATCGGTTCTTGGTCGAGGTGCCAGCCCTCACGACACTGGGCCATACGGAGTTGCTTGTTCCGCTTGGCGCAGCTCGGGCACTTGCTCTCCAGGGTTGAGCCGCACGGCACATCGACGACCTCGGTCTTGCCGGTGGTCGTGTCGAGCCGCTTGAGCGCGATGGGCCGGATGCAGACGCCGTTGAGCTTGGCGATCTCTTCGGCCACGTCGCGAGCGAGGGGCATTGCCTGCCGTACGGCACGCGGAGTCTTGCGGTCGGTCATGCAGACCTCCTTTCGTCGGGGACGGTGAGCGCGGTCTGGCCGCATTCGGTGCACTCGACCAGCGCGCGGACGGGGTCGAGCCAGAGGACGTTCACGGCCTCGCAGGTGGCGCAGCGGAGACCGTCGAGGAAGTGGGCCAGGGTCATGCGGCCTCCTTGAAGTGGGCGACCATGTCGCGGATGTCGTCGTCGGAGACGTAGGCGGCACGGACGCGGATGGGTTCGGGGCTGGTTTCGAGGCGCATGTACGCGACGCCAGCGCCCAGTTCCGGGACGGGTGAGATGTGGTCGGCGAGTGCGCCGCGGTCACGTGCGCCGTCGCCGAGGACCATGTCCACCTGCTCGGACTCGTCGAGTCGAAGGGCGATCTTGTCCGGAAAGAGGTTGCGGATGTTCATGACCTCCTTGCGAGGGTCCTGGAGCGCCGCCATGACGCCCACGCCGACCGAGCGGCCTTGGGTGGCGAGGGTGGCCAGGGCGGCGGAGATGCGGCGTCTCAGCTCTTTGTCGTGCTGGTAGGCGGTCAGGAAGGCCACTTCGTCGACGAGCACCAGGACGAAGGGGTCTTCCACGGTTGGTGTGTGGGAGCGCTGGAGTCCGGAGAAGCGGGCCGCGCGCTTCTGCATGACGCTGACGGCCTCGTCGAGCAGGTCGGCGCAGTCCGCTGGATCGGCGGCGTACCGGCCTTGGAAGAGCTCGCGGCCGAAGCTCAGTTCCATCAGCTTGGGGTCGAGGGCCCAGATCTCTGCGAGGCGCGCTTGCATGGCTGGCAGGAGGCCGCGGATGGTGTCCCAGAGGAAGGAGCCCTTGCCGGCTCCTGTCGCTCCGGCGATCAGGACGTGAGTCCCGTGAACCTTGAGCCGGAGCGGTTGGCCGTCCTCCTGCTTGCCGATCTCGACGGGTCCGACGGTCGGTGTCGTTGGGATGGGTAGTGCGGGGATCGGAGCGGCGAGTGGGTCGGAGCGAGGGAAGGTCAGTGCGAGGCGACCGCCCCTCACGAGCGCGATGCGGCAGCTCGCCACGCCGAAGCCCTGGGCGAGGTTGTCGGTCTTGTCGGTCCAGTCCTTGACCGCCTGGCCCTTGAGCATCTTCACGGTGACGCGGTCGGCCCAGCCGTCACACGTGACCTTGACGAGCCGGGGCAGGTAGTCGCGGCCATGGATGCGCTTGGCCAGGCCGGAGACGTCCATGACCGACTGCCAGTGACGGCGATAGGTGGACAAGAGCCGCCACCAGGCCAGGAGGCGGAAGCCCGCCAGCCGGGCGAAGGAGTCGCGGTCGTTGAACGACCAGGCCGTCAGGGCCAGGACGACGAAGCCGAGCGTGCCTGCTGATAGCGGCCAGCCGTACAGAGTCCAGATCACACCGAGCGCGACCGGGAAGGCGACCGCGACCGGATGCCGGTAGGTGGTGCGAACCAACTCCGCGAGGAAGCGCCAGCCGTGGACGATGAACGTGAGGATTGTCGGGGTTTCGATGACGGTCGGTTTGAAGACAACGGCTGTGTCGGGAGTGGTGGAGACGATGCGGTGCGGCTCATCGCCGGGCATCTTCTTGAACATTAGGGTGGGGGTCCTTCCAGACATTCGCGTGTAGGGAAGATCAAGGGGCCGCCGGAATGCCAGTTCCAGCGGCCCCGCCTTGGATGTCAGGCCGCCTCGTTCTTTGCGGGCTTGGCGTTGTTCCGAGGAGCCCGCATCTCACGGACCTTGATCGAGTAGGCCAGGCGTCCGGCCTGGTTGACATACGGCGTGACGGTCATGTGGTCGAACTCGACCGGCGTGAACGGCAGGCCCGGCATGGGCGCCGGGGGAACCGGCTGGATTGGGTTGAGGATCTTCACCGCGACCGTCTTCTGGGCGGCCTTGAGCGACGGGTCCGCGTCCATGACCGTGACCTGCCAGACGAGTTCCGCTGTGTGCTTGTCGCGGACCTGGACGAAGCGCTGCGGGGTCGAGGCGTCGAAGTCCTTGACGGGCTCGACCTCACCGACGATGTAGCAGCCCTGCGGGAAGACCATGTCGAACGTGACGGGGATGGGACCTTGGAGTGCCACTGTGATTCTCCTTGAGTTGTTGTCTTGTCGCTAACTCGACTTGTCGAGCTGTCATCAAGGTACCCTCTTTCGCGGACTTGATAACACGAGTTGGCGAGGTTTCTAGAGGAAATCTTTCAAGGTCAGAGACAAATTGGGCTAATACCGTGCAATCCGGTTACGGTTTCTGCTCATGACCTACCCGGACGCCATTCCTATCTCGCGTGAGGCTGGCTATCGCACCGACACCATTGGGCGATGGGCGCGGGGTCAGTTCTTCGGCAGCGTCGTCTCTGAGTTTGATGGGTCGATCGCAGACGATGGGGACTGGAACAGCCGTAGGCGCTGGTATGCCTACCTCCACGAGTTCGACCAGGAGGGGAACTACCTTGAGTCCACCGTGGAGTACACGGGGCTTGGCGACGAAGCGCGCCAGGCCGCGATGGACTTTCTCCGCGACTGGCTCGATGGCATACCGGGGCTAAGGTACGGCGACATAGCCGTTCGACCGTTTCAGTTCGAGCTCAAGGGTCTCTTCTTCGGCCTGGTCCTCGAAGACCACGACGGCATGGAGCATGCGGAGCTCTATCCCGACAGGCTCGGTTTCCACGAACCTTGGGATGGCAGCTACGACACCTGATCTAGAGCGAGTAGGCGTCTTCCAGCTCGTGAAGGTCACCGGGCAGAACTAGGTCCACGACCAGGACCGGATTACCGCCCCCGTTGAAGACGCTCGCCAGCACCCCGAGGACTGGCGCGGTCTTGCGCAGTTCCAGAAGCTTGGCTTCTTCGGTTGAAGGGTGCCGGGCGCTCAGCCGCTCACTCACGTGCTGGAGCTGGAGGCCCTTCATGGCGTGGAGGTGCTGACGAACGCCCGTGGTGAGGAGCTCGCTCGCGTCGAGTCCCATCCCCGCAGTACCCCACAAGGTGACGAGATCGACGGGTCGTTCGGCGTCGCGGAACAGGACACGTCGCCGTACCACCGAAGTGCCCTCAGGGACGTCGAGCAACTTTGCAACGAACGCGGGAACGGCGACCGGCCCCGCATCAACGAGGGTGGCGTTTTCGTCGGCCTCGACTCGGTCGAGTACGGCGCGTCCCGGGCGTGTGTTGTCCTCCGGTGAGACGGGCGGGGCCGCCTTCACGAAGGACCCCTTGCCGTGTTCGCGTTCGATGACGCCGCGGAGTTGGAGGACCTGGAGCGCGCGGACCACGGTTGGACGGCTCACGGAGAACTCGCGCACGAGCTGCGTCTCGGAGGGCAGCAGGGAACCCGGAGGGTAGGTGCCGTTCTGGATCTTCTGCCTGATCGCTTGGACGATCTGGGCATACTTCGGAGGCGCGAACTCTTCAGACGACATGACGACCATCCAACAACTCGACTTGTCGTTAAGACTAGCTTTGCGTTGGCGTTCTGTCTCCCTCTCGTGATAGGCGGAGTGGCGGGGACCCGTTGACTGCGCTCAAGGAACCCCGCCTACCCCGAGACGCGACGGCATGAGACACCCGGAGTCGATCACGCCGCCGCGCCTGCCTACCGGGCCTGGCCGTCGAGAAGCGCCCTCCAGACGGTTTCAGCCTCCCTGAACGACCACCGATAGGTCTCATGGACCACGTCGAGGTGAGTTCGCCGGATGTGGGCGACACCCGCCGCGTGGCACAGCTCGTAGAAGGGCGCACGACAGTCGCACGTCCACGCGATCACGCGGGCTCGATCTTCTGAGTGGCACGGCGAGCGCCACACGAGGCACATGTGGTCTGGTTTGAGCCGGGATACGTGCGGGCTCAGACATCCGGAGGCCACGGTCATGACGCCGCCCGTCCGGTGCCGACGCAGCGCCAGCAAGCCGCTTTCTGTCGTTCGTCCGTCGTGGTGTCGCCCGGATTCTCGGCGGCCACTATGGAGCGGCGGAGACTAACATACTTCCAGCCTCGCCCCGAGCAAGAGCCACATCGCGCAGTCATGTAGCGAGGATTGCCCGGTCAGGCGTCGCGTCTCGACTGCCCGTGTGTACCGTCTGTGATCATCCGGTCTCTTTTTGTCTCGTCTTTGTCTCCCCTGAGCTTCGGAGCCCGGTTAACGTGGAGTTATGGGACCCCAGCCTGCGACGCAGACCGTGATCCTTTTGAAGACCCTCCTGAAGCAACGGCACTGGCAGACGTACAGCACGTTCTGCAAGGAGTACGACAAGGCGGCCAAGAAGGTTGACCCCTCGCTGCAGGGCGGTTGGCCGAGCCGGGCTCAGCTCCATCGCTGGCTGACCGGCGAGCTCAAGGGCCTGCCGTACTCCGATCACTGTCGGGTCTTGGAGGCGATGTTCCCTAGTCGCTCCGCCGACGAGCTGTTCTCAGCGAACGGCGCGGAGGTGCCCGCACCACGGGTTGAGCCGGATCCCGCTCCCCTCGCCGGCCCCTTGTCCGAGCCCTCTCAGTTGGGCGATCTGTCAGCCGTGTTCAGCAGCCGATCCGCGTTCTCGTCGGCCTATCCGGCGTCGACGCTCTTCGACAGCGCGAAGGAGATCAGTGCGGCGGGACTGTCACTCAACGTGATCTGCCAGAGCTACCCAGACCACCAGCTCAAGCGCCTGCTGGACACCGGCACCAGGATTCGCTGCCTGTTTCTCGACCCCAAGGGCGAGGCTATCCGAGCGCGCGAGGCGGAGGAGGGATACACGGACGGGACGCTGACCACCTTGACCGCGCTCAACATCAGCATATTGACCAGATTGCGCGCCCGGTTGGACACGGAGTCGGCGCAGCGTCTTGAGCTGCACGTCTACGACGAGACGATCCGGTTCAACATCCTGATCGTGGATCGCGGGCTTTGCGTGGTTCAGCCGTATTTGCCGCAGGCGCGCGGCGTGGATTCGCCTACGCTGGTGATCACGGACAACACTGCCGCGGACGGCCTGTTTCCCGTCTTCGACCAGGTGTTCACCTCGATGTGGGAGCGGAGCCGACCTGTATGACCCTCGACACCCGGGCCCTTCTCCCCATCGCCGACCACGCCGTCACCATCGCCAGCGAGATCATCCGCACTAAGGCCCCCGGCGTCATCACCGCCAAGGGTGACCGGGACATGGCCACCGAGGTGGACTACGCCGTCGAGCACGCCGTACGAGAGTTCCTGTCCGCAGAGACACCCGAGATTGGTTTCTTGGGTGAGGAGGAAGGCGTCAGCCGTACCGGCAACGGTCTGATGTGGGCGCTTGACCCCGTGGACGGCACGGCGAACTTCTTGCACGGCATTCCGCTCTGCGGCGTCTCCTTGGGCCTCGTGGACAAGGACATGCCCAGCATCGGCGTAATCGATCTACCGTTCCTCGGGACCCGGTACACCGCAGCGGAAGGTTGCGGCGCCCAGGCCAACGGGGTGGAAATCCGCACCAGCGACACCCGCGGCCTTGACGCCGCCATCGTGTCCATCGGTGACTACGCGGTGGGCGACAACGCGCAGGAGCGTAACCAGCCCAGGCTGGCACTGACTCACGAACTCGCAGCTCGGGTGCAGCGGGTTCGGATGTACGGCTCAGCCGCGGTTGATCTGGCGTGGGTCGGCCACGGGAAGACCGACGCGTGCATCATGCTCAGCAACAACCCGTGGGACACCGCCGCAGGCGTCCTCATTGCCCGAGAAGCTGGGGCCGCAGTCGTGGACATCGACGGCAGCCCGCACAGCATGGCATCCCGCGCGACCATCGCAGCCAGCCCCAAACTCATAGCCGATCTCATCGAGCTGATTGCCGAAGCGCAGAAGATCGCGAAGCATAGCCTGCGCTCTGCCGAATAGTTCTTGTAGGTATCAAGCGGCGGCGCGCCGCGCCGCCGTACGCCCCGCGCCAGCGCTACCGCGCCGCGCTGCGGCCTGGGGGCCGGTCGCGCCGCGGGCGCCGCGCGGGGCATCGCCGTAGACGCGGCCCCGCCGTACCCAACCATCTCGCCAACCAACGGCACACCGCCGCGTCCGGCTGCACGGTGGGATCCGATGACCGAGCTACGAGGCAAGCACGTGCACATACGGCGCAAGCTGTGCCCGCGCCTCGTCGATCCCCTCCGAGAGGATCCACAGGTCGTACCACTCGTTGTTCTCGGGGATCAGCGCTCGCCGGATGACTTCTCTTGCCAAGGACATCAGCCGCTCCGTAACCTCAAGCTGGATCGGGTCAAGGTCCTCATCGGTCGCGAGCGGATGACCACGCCTGGCCGCGAGACGATAGGCAACCAGCGCAGCACCGGCCAAGGCCTGTTCGGTTTCCCAGCTGTCTATCCTGCCGTCAGTAACCAACACGCGCCGGAACACAGTTTCGAGCAGCTCAGGAACATCTTCCCGCTCTGCCTCCAAGACTTCGTCCAGCAGATCGCCCGCCGCATCGTTGTCCAACGGACCTGTACCCCAGGCGCCCATAACTCTCCGCCTTTCCTTGGTGCGGGTCAGAGATTAGCCTCCGGCGGGGAACTCCGGCTCCGGGATGATCGCCGCGCGGGCATGAGGTCCGTAGGTGGCTGAGGTGGAAGCCTGATCATCCCGCCCGCCATCGCCCCGGGACAAGCCGAGCAGACCGGGGCCACGGGCACCAGATCGTTCGTCCGGTGGGGCGCTCCATCTGGTGCCCGTGGCCCCGGCCCGCTTCCCCTTCGGGCGGGACGACGGCAGACGGGATGATCAGGAGGGCGGAGGTGCGCGCAGAGGCGCTCTGCTACTCCACGTATGAGCCGTCCGGGCGCATGATCTCGCATCTACTCAGGGGGCGGAAGGCTGACCGGCCACCATCGTCGACCTCCACAGCGAGGCGGAGAGCGCCGTCTCCATCCGGGAGGACGTGGCACTTTACGCTGTAGGTCCGACCATACTCGGCCACTACCTGCCCAAGCTCGGATTCACCATCGGCCTCCATAGCAGCGAGCTCCGCGTAGGTGGCTCATTGCATCCATTCGGCCATACGCTCATCGGCGATTCGTGCCGCGATCTCTTTGTTAAGCCCCACGTCAACCCCCTGATCGTCGTGCCATTAGCGTGCCATTAACCCCGGCAACGAGGGGTCAACCACGGTCACTCGCGACCGGCCCGACAAGGCCGCTGACCAGGCAACCCAGGGTCCAGAGCTCGTGATAGCTGCAATTCCCAAGCTGACAGCCCGGGGCCAGCTCCCCGAAGGGTGGGACGACGGCGACGGGAAGATCCGGCGGGGGAGGTGTGTGCGTCCGCACGGGGCTCTCAGGCCGTGCCCGTTGCGTGCCCGTCAGGAGGGTCGTCAAGGGGGAGTCACGGGGACTCACGGGCAAGGCGAGACCGCCTCTGACCTGGAACGCAGCTGGTCACAGGGTCGCGTACCGAGATCTTGTAAACTGTAGGTCAGGGGTTCGATTCCCCTTCTACGTGCACCTATGGCATTTCGCCGGCCGGGGCTCTCGGAGTCGGAAACAGCTCATCCTCGAGCTATTAACCAGGGTGACGAGGGGTCAACGACGGGCACTCACGGCTGGCCCAAGGTTGTCGTTGACCAGGGGCTCCAGTGCCCAAAGTCCGTGATCATTGCGATTTCCAAGCTTTGGGGTTCAGTAAGTACTGGAGGAATTGACTCGTAGTTTTCAGCACGGCGGGGTCATGCTGCGGCGCGGGCCATATCTGAAGGTAGTAGCCATCTATGGGCCAGCTCTCCATATCCCCTTGGGTGTGATACCGCAAGCGGTATGTTCCGGGACCAGCAGGCAACGGAGGAAGGCCGTGCGCCTTTTCATCGTCCCAATCCGTCTGCCATCCCGCCAGGAGGAGCTCGCCCGACGTGGACTCGAAACTGATCTCCACGATGTCTTCGTAGCCGTCAAAGTGGGCACCCGGATCCCGATCGGCGACAGCCACCGTGAAGGGCACCTCCCCCCACTGAGCGGCGATATTCAGGCAGGCGATGCCTTTACCCTCCACTTCGATGAGCCCAATGGAGTTAGTCGGGGAGTCATCTAACCCAACGCCGGCCTCGTAGTCCTCCCGATCCAGGAGATAGACCGAACCGCAGTCCTCCACCTCCACCTCCATCTGCTTGGTGTGCACGACAGGGGTCTCATCTCTGCTCATGGGCGGGAAGCATAGAGTCCGTCAGCGACAATTTCGGCTATCAGGGCAGCGCCACCGGGCCGCCCGCGAGCGATGGATATCGAGCGGCTTCCGTGCCAGATCTGTGCCAGAACAGGCGGGGGAACCACGGTCAACCAGGGGGACTCACGGGGACTCGACCCGCCCTGACCTGCACCCCCGTTTTCCCAGCTCAGGGCGGCAAGGTCAGTAGATGATTCCCAAGCTGACAGCGCGGGTTCGATTCCCGTCACCCGCTCCACTTCAAGCCATGAAGAATCCGGCTTCTCGCCTGTGCATGAAGGATGTCGCTCTTCCTCTGTAGTCTCTAGAGGACAAGGAAGGGAGCAGGGCATGACTGCACAACCGCAGGACTTCATCTCCGTCGGCGCGCCTCTGCCCGAGAAGAACCTGCGGGCCATCCGTGCTGCGCTGGTCGTCCCGGAAGATCGCGAGGCTTTCGACGCCGGGCTGAAGGCCGTGCTCGACGAGGTCAGAGTGAGCCTGGATCTTGGAGCGCTGAACACCTTCGTGCACCGCTGGTGGATCTCCGCATGTGACACCGCAAAGGATCCCGAGGGGCGCCGTCAGATGCACGTGCGAGCTCAGCAGGCTCTGGCCGGCGAACCCGTTCCCCAGGGGAGGCCGTGGCGGGAGATCCTTGCTGCTCGTGGGATCGATATCTAGTGCCGTAGCAGATCGGGTTTGCCCTGTTTCGTAACGGCGCGCCGATCAAGGTCCCACCTCGGTCGGCGTGATCGTTTCAGACTGCTGTGGTGGCTGAACGGGTTCGCGTCCGCGAGATCGATGACGATGAAGGCAACCGGCT
>NZ_JBEZFS010000043.1:0-61644 GCF_040649575.1 Nonomuraea sp. NPDC048916 | reverse complement strand
GCACGCTCTGGCTCACCCAGGCCCGGCCGATCACCACGCTCTACCCGCTTCCCGAGACCTCGCGCGACGGCCTGCGGGTCTACTTCTCGGTCAACGTCGTCCAGTGAGGCCGACGGCTTCGCGGCGCCCCGAACCAAGATCGCACATCCGGCGTCTAACCCTCGAAGAACGGCATTTCTACGGGGAGACACCATGCGACACATCAAGGGCCTGCTCGTCCTGACCACCGCCGTGGCCGCCGCCGTCGCGCTGACGGCGCTGCCCGCCGAGGCCGCCGGCAGCACCGGCCGCACCTGGGGGAAGTGCAACTCCGGCAACACCTGCCTGTTCGACGGCCGCTACGGCCGGTACAAGTTCTGGACCGCGCCCGACTGCGGCTTCTACGACCTCGGCAAGATGAGCCCCCCGCTCAACGACCGGCTGAGCTCCATCCGCAACCGCAGCGACGCCCGGGTGAAGCTCTACGACTGGGACGGCCGCTCCGACTGGATCCACGTGCGCACGATCCCGCCGTGGAAGAAGGCGAACCTGCGCCCCCACGAGACCAACCGGGTCGACGCCGTCGAGATCGACTGCTGAGCTTCCGGCACGGCGGATGGCCGGGGCGTGCGCCTCTTCCCGGAGGCCGTGAGCCGCGTGCGGCGGGTGGGACCTCCCGTGCCCGCCGCACAAGAAGATCTCGCCCAGGCCCGTGCGCAAAATCTTCCTCACGTGCGGTGAAAATCTCGGTCACCCGCACGGAGGGCGGAACCCGAACACCCCCGCGAAAGCGGAGAAGGCATCAGGTGCCGGCGCCGCTCACGCGGTAGACGTCGAAGACGCCCTGGATGCTGCGGACGGCCTTGAGCACGTGGCCGAGGTGTTTGGGATCGCCCATCTCGAAGGTGAACTTGCTGATCGCGACGCGGTCGCGTGAAGTGGTGACGGACGCGCTCAGGATATTGACGTGCTGGTCGGACAGGGTGCGGGTGACGTCGGACAGCAACCGGGGCCGGTCGAGGGCCTCCACCTGGATCGCGACGAGGAACACCGAGTCGTCGCTCGGCGACCAGCTCACCTCGACCAGGCGGTCGGGCTGCTCCTTGAGCTGCTGGACGTTGGTGCAGTCGGCGCGGTGCACCGAGACGCCGTGGCCGCGGGTGACGAAGCCCACGATCTCGTCGCCCGGCACCGGGGTGCAGCATTTCGACAGGCGCACCCACACGTCAGCGTCGCCCGCCACGACCACGCCGGCGCCGCCACCACCTCGGGGGCGGCCCTTCAGGCGCGTCGGAAGCGACGTCTCGGCGATGTCCTCCTCGGCGCTGTCGACACCTCCGATGGAGGCCACGAGCTTCTGCACGACCGACTGGGCGGCGACGTGCCCCTCTCCGACGGCCGCGTAGAGGGCGGAGACGTCGGGATAGCGCAGGTCGCGGGCCAGCGCCAGCAGCGACTCGCCGGACATCAGCCGCTGCAGCGGCAGACCCTGCTTGCGCATGGCCCGGCCGATGGCCTCCTTGCCCGCCTCGATCGCGGTCTCCCGGCGCTCCTTGGAGAACCACTGCCGGATCTTGTTGCGGGCCCGGCCGGACTTGACGAACTTCAGCCAGTCGCGCGACGGGCCGGCGTCGGGCGACTTGGAGGTGAAGATCTCCACCGTGTCGCCGTTGCCCAGCCGCGACTCCAGCGGCACCAGCCGGCCGTTGACCCGGGCGCCGATGCAGCGATGGCCCACCTCGGTGTGGACGGCGTAGGCGAAGTCGACCGGCGTGGCGCCCTCGGGCAGGGCCACCACCTGGCCGCGCGGCGTGAAGACGTAGACCTCGGACACCGACAGGTCGAACCGCAGCGACTCGAGGAACTCCCCCGGGTCGGCGGTCTCCTTCTGCCAGTCGAGCAGCTGCCGCAGCCAGGCCATGTCGCTGCCCGGCTTGACCTTGCCCACCGGGCCGGGAGCGCCGACCTCCTCTTTGTACTTCCAGTGCGCGGCCACGCCGTATTCGGCCCGGTGGTGCATGGCGTGGGTGCGGATCTGCAGCTCCACCGGCTTGCCCTCGGGGCCGATGACCGTGGTGTGCAGCGACTGGTACATGTTGAACTTGGGCATCGCGATGTAGTCCTTGAACCGGCCGGGCACGGGGTTCCATCGCGCGTGGATCGTTCCGAGAGCCGCGTAGCAGTCGCGCACGCTGTCGACGAGGACCCGGATGCCCACCAGGTCGTAGATGTCGTCGAAGGCCACGTCGCGGGCGATCATCTTCTGGTAGACGGAGTAGTAGTGCTTCGGCCTGCCCTTGACGACCGCGCGGATCTTGGCCTCGCGCAGGTCGCCGGAGACCTTCTCGATGACCTCCTGCAGGAACAGGTCTCGGCGCGGCGCCCGCTCCGACACCATGCGCGCGATCTCGTCGTAGCGCTTGGGGTAGAGCATGGCGAAGGCGAGGTCTTCGAGCTCCCACTTGATCGTGTTCATGCCCAGGCGGTGGGCCAGCGGCGCGAAGATCTCCAGGGTCTCGCGCGACTTCTGGTGGCGCTTGTGCTCGGGCAGGTAGCGCATCGTGCGCATGTTGTGCAGCCGGTCGGCCAGCTTGATGATCAGCACGCGGATGTCGCGCGACATGGCGACGACCATCTTGCGCACGGTCTCAGCCTGGGCGGCGTCGCCGAACTTGACCTTGTCGAGCTTGGTGACGCCGTCGACCAGCGACCCGATCGTGTCGCCGAAGTCGGCGCGGAGCTCGTCGAGGCTGTAGGCGGTGTCCTCGACCGTGTCGTGCAGCAACGCGGCGCAGAGCGTCTCGTCGTCGGTGCCGAGCTCGGCCAGGATCGTCGCCACGGCCAGCGGGTGGGTGATGTAGGGGTCACCGGACTTGCGCTTCTGGTCGCGGTGATGGTAGGCGGCGACGTCGTAGGCGCGCTCGATGAGGCGCAGGTCAGCCTTGGGGTGGGTGGCACGGACCGTCCTGAACAGCGGCTCCAGCACCGGATTCATGGCCCCACCCCCAAACCGCCGTCGACGTGCCGCAGGCGCGCCGCCAGCGGGTTCGGCGGTCCCGGCGTCTGTTACGTCAGGCACGACCACATCACGGGGCACTCAGACTCCTCACGTTCGAGTCCAGGTCCCCCAGTGTATCCAGGTGAGAAACCCGGCTCGCCGTGGGTCCGGCTCAGACGATCACCAGGGAGTGCGCCTCCACCCCCACGAGGCGCTCACGCCCCTTCAGAAAGGCCAACTCCATCAGCACGGCGACGCCGACCACCTCGGCTCCGGCCCTGCGCACCAACTCCACCGTCGCCTCGGCCGTGCCGCCCGTGGCCAGCACGTCGTCGACGATGAGGACCCGGTCGCCCTGGGTGAAGGCGTCACGGTGCACCTCGATGGTCGCGGAGCCGTACTCCAGATCGTAGGACTCTTCGAGCGTCTGGGAGGGCAGTTTGCCCTTCTTACGCACGGGGACGAACCCGGCTCCGGCGTGGAACGCCACGGGGGCGGCCAGGATGAACCCCCTGGCCTCGATCCCGACGATCTTGTCGACCTCGTGCAACCCGGCCAGCTCGTCGACCACGGCCGCGAACGCCTCGTGGTCGGCGAGCAGCGGGGTGATGTCCTTGAACAGCACACCCGGCTTGGGGTAGTCGGGCACGTCCCTGATGTGCTCGAGGATCAACTTCTGCAGGTCGCTCATCAAGCCACTCCTCCGACGGTCCTGCCCACGACTGACGGCCTCCATGATGGCGCATCCGGCGGCGTTTCCGGACCCCGCGGACGAAGACCGTGGTCACGCGCGCCACAGGGCGGGCCGGTCGGCCCGCCCTGTGAGACGACCTCAGCCCTTGGCTACCGCGGTGCTTTTGGGACCCTTCGGTCCCTTGCCCCCCGTCGAGGCGAGACGGCGGGCGATGGCCTGGTATTTCGGCTCCCGCTCCTTCAGCGTCACCAGCAGCGGCGTGGCCACGCACAGCGAGGAGTAGGTGCCGACGATCATGCCGACGAACAGCGCCAGCGACAGGTCCTTCAGCGTGCCCGCGCCGAGCAGCGTGGTGCCGATGAACAGGATCGCCGCCACCGGCAGGATCGCGACCAGCGAGGTGTTGAGCGAGCGGATCAGTGTGTGGTTGAGGGCGTTGTTGGCCGCCATCGAGTAGGTCTGCTTGGACGTGGTGCCCAGCTTGGCCGTGACTTCCTTGATCATGTCGAACACCACGACCGCGTCGTAGAGCGAGTAACCGAGGATGGTCAGGAAGCCCAGCAGCGTCGCCGGCGTGACCTCGAAGCCCGACCAGGCGTAGACACCGGCCGTGATGACGAGGTCGTGGATGAGGGCCACGATGGCGGCCAGCGCCATCTTGGGCTCGAACGCCATCGACAGGTAGAGGATGATCGCGACCATGAAGACGGCCAGGCCGAACCAGGCCTTCTGCGACACCTCACCACCCCACGAGGCGCCGATCGACTGGATGTCGACCTGGTTGACCGGGACACCGTAGTCCTTGGAGATCGCCGTCTGCACCTGGGTCATGGTGGATTCGGGCAGCGTCTCGGTGGTGACCCGCCAGCGGTCGCCGGCCGTCTGCACGATCGGCTGGTGCACGCCCTCATCCATGAAGTCCGCGCGGACCTGCTCGATGGTGGCGGTGGGCGCCTTGAAGGAGAACACCGACCCGCCGGTGAACTCGACGCCCAGGTTGAGGCCGTTGACCAGGATCCCGGCGAGGGACACGGCCAGCAGCAGGCCCGACAGGCTGTACCAGAGCTTCCAGCGGCCGACGAAGTCGACGTTGATCTCGCCACGGTAGAGGCGACGCGCGAGTCCCATCTCAGGCCTCCTGCGGGGTGTTCGTGCGGCCGGTGTTGCCGGTGTTGCCGGTGTTGCCGGTCGAGTCGGCGCTCATGCGTTCGGCGTCGAGGCCGGACAGCGGATGCCCCTTGGCGAAGAACTTGACCTTGGCCAGCATGGCGATGAACGGCTTGGTGAACAGGAACACCACCACGATGTCGATCAGCGTCGTCAGGCCCATCGCGAAGGCGAACCCGGCCACACCTCCCACGGCCAGCAGGTAGAGCACGACCGCGGCGATGAACATGACGGCGTCGGCGATCAGGATCGTGCGCCGGGCGCGGACCCAGGCCACCTCGACGGCCGTGCGGAGCGAGCGCCGCCCTTCCTTCATCTCGTCACGTATGCGTTCGAAGTAGACGATGAAGGAGTCGGCGGTGATGCCGATCGAGACCACCAGGCCGATGATGTGCGGCAGCGACAGCCGGAACCCCGCGTTGTGGCCGAGCACGACCACCGCGGTGTAGGTGAGGATCGAGGCGACGATGAGGCTCAGCACGGCGACCAGGCCGAGGCCGCGGTAGTAGAACATCGAGTAGAGGAATACCAGGGCGAGGCCGATGACGCCGGCGATCAGGCCGCCCTCGAGCTGGTCCTGGCCCAGGGTCGAGGAGACCGTGTCGATCGAGCTGCGCTCGAACTTCAGGGGCAGCGCACCGTACTTGAGCTGCTCGGCGAGGTCGGTGGCGCTCTTCTGGTCGAAACCGCCGGTGATCTCGGCGCGGCCGCCGGGGATCGGGCTGATGATGTTGGGGGCGGTGATCACCACACCGTCGAGGACGACGGCGACCTTGTTGCGCGGCTCCGGGGAGTTGAAGGCGGTGGAGGTGAGCTTGCTCCACTCGCCCGCGCCCTTGCTCTTGAAGTCGAGCTGGACGACCCATTCGGTGGTGCCCTGGCGGACGCCCGCGGAGGCGGTGTCGATGTCGGTGCCGACGACCTTGGCCACATCGAGGATGTACTTGTAGCTGCCGTCGCTCTCGCAGCCGGCGTACTGCTTGTTCGGGTCGTCCTGGACGCCCTGGCCGCGGTTCTTCGGATCGGCGCAGTCTAGGGAGTTGTACTGCTTGAAGACAGCGGGGTCGACGCCCTGCGGGGGGGCGCCGGCGGGTTGGTCACCCTCCTGAGTGGGGCTCGGTGTCGGCGTGGCCTTCGCGTTCTGCCCGCTCTTGCGTTCGCGTGGAGTTGGAGAGGTCGCCGGCGTGGGACTTCGCGACGGCGTGCTCAGGGCCGATGACAGCCCCTTGCCCGTCGGGGACGCGCTGGGCACCGCGGCCCCAGCCGACCGGGAGGCGGTCGGCTGGGGCTTGGCCGAGGGCGGCGTGGACGAAGGCGAGGAGCTCGGGGCCGCGGGCTCGGTGGCGAGCTCCTGCGGGATCTGCGTGGCCTCCATGGCGAGCACCTGGCGGAAGCGGAGCTCCGCGGTGGTCGCGACCAGCTTGATGGCCTCGCTCTGCCCGACGCCGGGGATGGAGATGATGATGTTGTCGCCTGATTTGGCGACCTCCGCGTCGGAGATGCCGGTGCCGTTGACTCGGTCACGGATGATGTTGACCGCGCGGTCCAGGATCTCCTCAGGTGGAGCCGCGCCGTTCTGCGTGACCGGAGATAGAGTCACGGTCGTGCCGCCGGCGAGGTCGAGCCCCAGCTTGGGCGTGAACGCCTTCTGCAAGAGCATCGTCCCGCCCAGGGCGAGGATGAGCGCCACGAGCACCAGGAGCGTGCGCCCCGGCTTGCTGTGGCTGCTGGTCGGTCGGGCCACTGGTCGTCTGTCTTTCAGATAGGGGTTTGTCGCAGAGCCTGGTCAGGCCTGCTTCGAGTTGGAGTCCTGGCCGCCGTCGCGCTCCACGGGCTCGTCATGCGTGCTGTCGTCACTGTCGTCCCTGGCGGGAGCGTCGCCCGGTGTCACGACACGGCCGATGGCCGCCTTCACCCACCGGGTCTCGATCCCGGGGGCGACCTCGAGGACCACGTCGTCATTGTCCACCGCGACCACGGTGCCGAACAGCCCTGTCGTGGTCATCACCCTGGCACCCGGCGCGAGGCTGTTCTGCATCTTGATCGCCTCCTGCTGACGCTTGCGCTGCGGGCGGATCAGCAGGAAGTAGAACACCACCACCAGCAGGATCAGCGGCAGGATGCTTCCGAGTTGTCCCATGTCCATAAGGGGCGACCTTCCATTGTCGTACAAGGAGTTGACACCGGCCTCGCGCCGGAAATTCCGTGCGTTGCCTCGGGCCGCGCCACTCAGCCCGTCAGCCTACACAGCCAGCCAAGCCACGGAGTGTAGGCGGTTGTTGCGAAACGCGGCAACGAAGCAGCGTTTCGGCGCGCGGGGAAGTTCCCAATTCGAAACGGTTGCAACCGTTCTGTAATCAGTCGAAAAGCGTAGCTCCGAACGCATCTGGGGGTGGAGTCATGCCCAGGTGGTGCCAGGCCGCGGCGGTGGCGACCCGGCCGCGTGGGGTCCTGGCCAGCAGGCCCTGGCGTACGAGGAAGGGCTCGGCCACCACTTCGACGGTCTCGGGCTCCTCGCCCACGGCCACCGCCAGCGTGGACAGGCCCACCGGGCCGCCCCCGAACTTGCGCAGCAGCGCGCCGAGCACGGCCCGGTCGAGCCGGTCGAGCCCTTCGGCGTCGACCTCGTAGAGGTTGAGGGCCGCGGAGGCGATGTCGCGGTCGATGACGCCGTCGGCCCGCACGTCGGCGAAGTCGCGCACCCGGCGCAGCAGCCGGTTGGCGATGCGCGGCGTGCCACGCGAGCGCCTGGCGATCTCGTGCGCGCCCTCGGGCGGCAGCGTCACCCCGAGCAGCCTGGCCGAGCGGTAGAGCACCTGCTCGAGCTCCTCGACCTGGTAGAAGTCCATGTGGGCGGTGAAGCCGAACCTGTCGCGCAGTGGCGCGGGCAGGAGCCCCGCCCTGGTGGTGGCGCCGACCAGGGTGAACGGCGAGATGTCGAGCGGGATGGCGGTGGCCCCGGGGCCCTTGCCGACCACGATGTCGACCCTGAAGTCCTCCATCGCGAGGTAGAGCATCTCCTCGGCGGGCCGCGCCATCCGGTGGATCTCGTCGATGAACAGCACCTCGCCCTCGGCCAGGGTGGACAGGATGGCCGCGAGGTCGCCGGCCCGCTCCAGGGCCGGCCCTGACGTGATGCGGAGTGGCATGCTCAACTCGGCTGCGATGATCATAGCGAGGGTCGTCTTGCCCAGCCCCGGTGATCCGCTCATCAGCATGTGGTCGGGTGGCCGGCTGCGCCGCAGCGCGCTCTCGAGCACCAGCGACAGCTGCTCGCGCACGCGCGCCTGGCCGATGAACTCGTCGAGCCGCTTGGGCCGCAGCGCCGCCTCGATCTGCGACTCCTCGCCCTCGGCGTCGGGCGACACGAGGTCTCGCTCCAGGCTCACGCCCGCACCTCCCTCACAGGGCTCACTCCGAGGGTAGGGCACCGGCCCGTCCTGGCGATCATCGGACGCTCAGCGCCCGCAGCGCCGCCTTCAGCAGGGCGGCCACCTGGGGTGGGCGGCCGGCGGCCAGGTCGGCGTCGGCCTCGGGCTCGACGACGGCGATGGCCTCGTCGGCGTCCTTGCTCGAATAGCCGAGCCCCACGAGCCCGGAGTGCACCTGGTCGCGCCAGGGCGCGGCCCGGCGGCCGCCGTTGAGCGCGGCGTCGACGGTCTCGTCGGGGGTGCCGAGGCGGTCTCTCAGCTCCAGGACGATGCGCTGGGCGCCCTTCTGGCCGATGCCCGGCACCTGGGTGAGCGCCTTGAGGTCGGCTCCGGCCACGGCGACCCGCAGGGCGTTGGGCGAGTGGACGGCGAGCATGGCCAGGGCCAGCTTGGGGCCCACGCCGCCGGCCGTCTGGAGCAGCTCGAAGACCACGCGTTCGTCCTCGGTGGCGAAGCCGTAGAGGGTGAGGGACTCCTCGCGCACCACGAGCGAGGTGGCCAGGCGCGCCCCCTCGCCGGTGCGGAGCGTGGCCAGGGTGCCGGGCGTGCAGTGGACCAGGATGCCGACGCCGCCGACCTCGATCACGGCGCCGTCGGGCGCGACGGCAGTCACCCGGCCGGTCACCGAGGCGATCACAGCTGCACGTCCTTGCGCGGCGCGCGGGCCCGTGCCTGCTTGGCCACCGCCTCGGCGAGGCGGTGCTGTGCGCCGCCGCGCCAGACATGGCAGATGGCCAGCGCGAGCGCGTCGGCCGCGTCGGCCGGCTTGGGCATCTCGCCGAGCCTCAGCAGGCGGGTCACCATGACGCCGATCTGCTTCTTGTCGGCGGTGCCGCTGCCGGTGATGGCGGCCTTGACCTCGGACGGCGTGTGGAGGGCGACGGGCAGCCCGCGCCTGGCCGCGCAGAGGACCGCGATGCCCGCGGCCTGGGCGGTGCCCATGACCGTGCGGACGTTGTGCTGGCTGAACACCCGCTCGACCGCCACGGCGTCGGGGCGCACCTCGTCGAGCCACCGCTCGATGCCGACCTCGATGCCCACCAGCCGCGCGCCCAGCTCCTCGTCGGCGCCGGTGCGCACGACCCCGACGGCCACCAGGGACAGCGGCGCGCCGGGACGGCCCTCGACCGCTCCCAGGCCGCACCGGGTCAGCCCCGGATCGACGCCCATCACCCGCACCGGCCTGCCTCCCCGCGCCGCCGAACACCTGTTCGGCACGAGACTCTACCCCGGCGGGAGTGGCCGCGCACCGCGAAACGCCCGTCGGACGCCCGTCAGAAGTGCCCGTCGGAAGTCCCCGTCCGGCGTGCGTCAGATGTACGGAGGCCCGTCAGAAGTAGTCGAGCATGTACGGCCGGGCGGCGAAGGCGGTGTCGAGGGCCTCGTCGTGGCGGTCGTCGCCGGACATGAGCCCGCTGCGGCGCAGGGTGGCGGCAGGGATCCCGGCGTACAGGGCGGACAGGGCGTTGACCGTGAGCCTGGGGCCGTCGCCCGCCCCCGTGCGGGTGGCCGTGCCGCGGCCGTCGGCGACCTCCAGCCGCCACCGGCCCGTGTTGCCCGGCCGCAGCGGGTCGTCGACCTCGACGTCGGCCCGCAGCGAAACCCCGGCCGGATAGCCCCGGCGCTCGACGGCCGCGGCCACGTCGATCACCCTGAACATCCAGCGCACGAGGCTGACCTTCTCCTTCGAGCGTTCACGCAGCAGCCACAGCACGGGATCGTCCGGCGCCACGGGGGCGGTGACGTGCTCGGCGATCGAGGAGGAGGTGCCGACCAGCGACCACAGGGCCCTCGCGGTCGCCTCGGACCCGGCGACCAGGTTCTCGACCCTGATGTCCTGGCCGTCCCAGCGGTAGACGACGTAGCCGTCGTCGGCGAGATAGAGGAAGTCGTCCGCCTCGTCGAGCCAGAGCGCCCAGGTGCGCTCGTCCCACGAGACCGGGCCGGAGGCCCGCGCCGCGCCGTGCACGCGGTGCAGCACGGCGACGACCTCGGCCGCGTCGTCCGGCCCCATCCTGCGCAGCTTGACCTGGCCGGACGGCCGGATCGCGCGGAGCGCCTCGGCCGGGAGGGTGGCCAGGTGCTGGGCCCCGGCGTGCTCGTACCCGATGGAGCGGTAGATCGGCGTCGTGGCGGGATAGAGCGCGGAGACGGCGTCGCCGAACTCCGCGGCGCGCGCGACGACCGCGCTCATGATCTGCCGGCCCACTCCCCTGCCCCGGTCCTCCGGGCTGACGGTGACGCCCGCGATCCCGGCCATCGGCTGCGGCCTGCCGTGCCACCACTGGGTGAAGCCACCCACCCGGGCGGCGGCGGTGAGGCGGGCGCCGTCGAACGCGCCCAGGTAGCGGCCCTCGGCCAGGACGGGCCGCATGGCCTTGCGCCAGGTCGCGGTGTGGGCGGCCGAGAGCACGCCGAAGGAGCGTTTGCGGAGGTCGAGTATGGCGTCGAGGTCATCGGGGGTCAGGTCACGAATTTCCACAATGCGCCAACCTACGCGGCAGGTGTCCGGGAATGCGAACTGATTCCGGTGGTGATGACCAGCCGGTCGAGGTAGAGCAGTTGCGCCGCCACCAGCGCGGCCAGGGCGACGAGCAGCACGGCGAGCGGGGTGGTCAGCCCGGCGTCGGGGGTCGCCGCGCGGAAGTCGCTCAGCTGCCGCAGCAGGGCGACGGGGGCGGTGGCGAGGCCGGGGTCGTGCGCGGTCAGCAGCGGCCAGAGCAGGTCCTGGGCGTTGGCCAGGGCGACCGCGCCGGCCAGGATGCCCGCCATGGGCAGGGACGGGCGCACGACGCCGCCGGAGAAGTCGCCGCCGGCGCGCTCGGCCAGCCCCTTGCAGAGCAGGGTCAGCACCAGCAACGCGGGCACAGACACCAGGAAAGGAGGAAATAGCGCGACAAAGGTGTCGATAAGGCCCATGTCGCTCACGGCCTGCCAGTCGGCGACGCTGAGCGGCCCGGTTCCCACGAACAACCACGGCCCGAACGGCAACAGCAGCCACTCGCTGCGGCGCCCCAGCGGGCGCAGCCCGCCGATGCCGAGCGCCGCCAGATAGGCGACGCCGACGGAGACCAGCGCGCCCACCACCGCGGGCACCCACGTGTTGACCTGCGTGCGCGCCCCGGAGCCCGGCGTCTCGCCTCCCGCGAGCAGGGCGGACAGCCAGGGCCAGGCCCAGACCAGCGCGATCAGGGTCACGAGGGCCAGCGCCACCAGCCCGATCGCCGTGCCGGCCGCGGACGCACCCCGTGCGCGGCCCTGAGCACGCCGCTGGGCGACGCGCGTCGCGGGGGCCTGCACTGGTGCGGCCTCCGGTCGTTCGGCCCCCTGGCCGTGCACGGGAGCCTGGTACGAGGGCGTCTGTCCGTATGCGGACCCCGAGCGGGGAATGAGCGAGATGCGCAGGTTGACGGCCACCGCGAGAATCGTCGCGACGAGCCCCAGCACGCCCAGCAGGACACCCACGACGGTCGCCAGCGAGGCGCCCAGTCCCGGCCGGAACAGACGGAACGCCTGGGTGTACTGCAGCGTCGCCAGCGTCTCCGTGGAACGCGCCGGCCCGCCCGCCGCCAGCGCCAGCCCCATCGAGAACGTCTGGAGGGCGGCGGCGATCATGGCCAGGACGACGAGCCCGGCCACCACGAGCATGGCCGCCGTCACGGTGCCGCCGCGCAGCGCGGGCAGGAACACCATCACCGCCAGCGCGCACACCAGGCCGAACGTGGCGGCCGCGATGACCAGCCGGAGCGTTCCCGGCGCGGTGGCCGGATCGCGCAGCCCCTCGGCCAGCGCGACGACGCCGGTGGCCTCGGAGCGCAGCCCCTGTGTCCAAGCGGCGGCGACCCCCATCGGAGAGAAGGTGACGATGGCCAGCGAGAGCACGACCCGCCCGGCCCGCCTGACCGGCCCGCCCGCCCGGTCGAGCGCCAGCGCGAGCGACGGTCCCACCACCACAGCCACCAGGAGCGGCACGACCGCCAGCGAGAGCGTGAAGCCGAGCGCCCGCCAGAACGCGTCGTCACCCAGGTTGCCGGCGTAGTTTTCGAGCCCGACGAACTGGCTCGGCCCGGCGATCCGGCCCGACTCGAAGCCGAGCAGGATGGTCCTGACCGTCGGAAAGAGCAGCGAGATCGCGGTGCCGACCAGCGCGGGCAGCAGGAGCAGCCAGCCGAGCGCGGGAGAAGCCGTCGGGGAGGGGTTGGGGGAGGTCACGACGCGACACCCTACGCCGCCCCCGGGCGCCGTGCCACGACGATGCCGATCAGCGCCCCCGATCGACCACCGTGCCGGACACGGGCGGGGACGGACCGAGATCAGGCCTCGAGCTTCTCCATGACCTCGTCGGACACGTCGAAGTTGGCGTACACGTTCTGCACGTCGTCGCTGTCTTCCAGCGCATCGATGAGCCGGAACACCTTCTTGGCGCCCTCCTCGTCGAGCTGGACGCTCATCGTCGGCAGGAAGCTCGACTCGGCCGAGTCGTAGTCGATGCCCGCCTCCTGCAGCGCCTTGCGCACCGGCACCAGGTCACCGGCCTCCGAGACGACCTCGAACGCCTCACCCAGGTCGTTGACCTCCTCGGCGCCCGCGTCGAGGACGGCCGTCAGCACGGTGTCCTCGTCGAGGTCGTTCTTGGGCACGATCACGACGCCCTTGCGGTTGAACATGTAGGAGACCGAGCCGGGGTCGGCCAGCGAGCCGCCGTTGCGGGTCAGCGCGACGCGCACCTCGGAGGCCGCTCGGTTGCGGTTGTCGGTGAGGCACTCGATGAGCACCGCGACCCCGCCGGGCGCGTAGCCCTCGTATGTGATGGTCTGCCAGTCGGCGCCGCCGGCCTCCAGGCCGCCGCCTCGCTTGCGGGCCCGCTCGATGTTGTCGTTGGGCACCGAGTTCTTCTTCGCCTTGAAGATGGCGTCGAAGAGCGTGGGGTTGGCATCCGGATCAGGCCCGCCCGTCCTGGCCGCCACCTCGATGTTCTTGATGAGCTTCGCGAACAGCTTGCCGCGCTTGGCGTCGAGCGCGGCCTTCTTGTGCTTCGTCGTCGCCCATTTGGAGTGGCCGGACATCTACCTATAGCTCCCTCAGCATGTCTACGAAGTATCGGTGCACGCGAGTGTCCCCGGTCAGCTCGGGATGGAACGAGGTCGCGAGCAGAGGCCCTTGGCGGACCGCGACGATCCTATCCCCCGGCTCGGCCCTGCCCAGCACCTGAACGTCGGGCCCGACCGATTCGACCCACGGAGCGCGGATGAACACGGCGTGCACCGGCTCGCCCGCGAAGTCGAGGTCGGCCTCGAACGAGTCGACCTGGCGGCCGAAGGCGTTGCGCCTGACCACCATGTCGATGCCGCCGATGGTCCGCTGGCCCTCGGCGCCGCCCTCGATCCGGTCGGCCAGCATGATCATTCCGGCGCAGGAGCCGTAGGCGGGCATGCCGTCCTTGACCCGCATCTGGAGGGGTTCGAGCAGGTCGAAGGTCTCGGCGAGCTTCCACATCGTGGTGGACTCGCCACCGGGGATGACCAGCCCGTCGACGGCCTCCAGCTCGGCGGGCCTGCGCACGGTCGTGGCCGAGGCGCCTGCCTCCCGGAGCATGCGCACATGCTCGCGCACGTCTCCCTGCAAAGCGAGTACACCGATCGTGGGCACGGGCGTCCTTCCCTCGAAGCCTTGGGGTCCGGTTGATTCAACACCCCGCTTGTCTGGCATCTTCCTACAGGGCGCGTTTCGCGTAGCGCGGCTCGCGGTCGGAGAGCGTGGCCCGGTGGTCCACGTGGCAGGCCCGGCCGGTCCGGGATTCGAGCGAGTGGCGGAAGCCGTCGAGCAGCCACTGCTCCTGCTCCGCTCCGGTGATCGACCGGCTGGGGTCGACGGCCTCGGGGCAGCCCCTGTAGCCGTCGCCGCACCCCTGGTCGTCGCGGTACTGGCGGGTGCCGAGCATGTGGAAGGTGGCCATCCTGCCCCACCGGACGTGCCGGTAGAGCCACATGTCGATGCCGCGCGGGATCGAGGTGCGGCGCGGCGGCGTGCGCGGCCTGCAGGTCGAGGTCGGACTTGTACTGGGCGTGGCATCGTGCGGCGGCCGCCGTGCGGATCATCTCTGGACGGCGGACCGCCGGAACTACGGCGACGCGCAGGTCACCAGCCGCGCTCGGCCAGGCGGTGCGGCTGCGGGATCTCTTCGACGTTGATGCCGACCATGGCCTCGCCCAGGCCGCGCGAGACCTTGGCGATGACGTCGGGGTCGTCGTAGAACGTGGTGGCCTTGACGATGGCGGCGGCGCGCTTGGCCGGGTCGCCCGACTTGAAGATGCCGGAGCCGACGAACACGCCCTCGGCGCCGAGCTGCATCATCATCGCGGCGTCGGCCGGGGTGGCGATGCCGCCCGCGGTGAACAGCACGACCGGCAGCTTGCCCGTCCTGGCGACCTCGGCCACCAGTTCGTACGGCGCCTGCAGCTCCTTGGCGGCAACGTACAGCTCGTCCTCGGGCAGCGAGGTGAGGCGCTTGATCTCGCCGCGGATCGTGCGCATGTGGGTGACCGCGTTGGAGACGTCGCCGGTGCCGGCCTCGCCCTTGGAGCGGATCATCGCCGCGCCCTCGGTGATGCGGCGCAGGGCCTCGCCCAGGTTGGTCGCCCCGCACACGAACGGCACGGTGAACTGCCACTTGTCGATGTGGTTGGCGTAGTCGGCCGGGGTGAGCACCTCGGACTCGTCGACGTAGTCGACGCCGAGCGCCTGCAGCACGCGGGCCTCGGTGAAGTGGCCGATGCGGGCCTTGGCCATGACGGGGATCGACACGGCGGCGATGATGCCGTCGATCATGTCGGGGTCGCTCATCCGCGACACTCCGCCCTGTGCGCGGATGTCGGCGGGCACACGCTCCAGGGCCATCACGGCGACCGCGCCGGCATCCTCGGCGATCTTCGCCTGCTCGGGGGTGACGACGTCCATGATGACGCCGCCCTTGAGCATCTCGGCCATGCCTCGCTTGACACGCGCGGTGCCGGTGACGGGGCCGGTGGTGGACGGGGCTTCAGGCGTGCTGGACACGGTCTTCCTCACAAAGGCGAACGGTAAGTTATCAAGCCCATGGTAGGTCCTTAACGGTCTCTTCCCCGACCCGCCATCATGTCAGGACTTGTGGGGATTCTTGTACGTCAAGGAGTCACGGGCTTGCGGCTGGCGAGCGCCACCCAGACCTGACCTGGGGCGAAGTTCATCGGCTCGCCGCTCTCCGTGGTGAACGTCGTGCCCCCCTCCTCGGATTCCCGCTCCCAGCGAGCCTTGTACGCCTTGCCGTCACGCAGCACGACCGCCGAGCCCTTGCCGACGGTGTGCACGAGCGGCGTGTAGCTCTGGTTCTTGTCGTGGAACTGGGAACGTTCGGTCTTGGTGTACTGGACGACGATCGTCGGGGCGCCGAGCTGGCCGCCCTCGGCCGCCATGTCCTTCTTGCCGTCCTGCCAGATCAGCCACTGCTTCCTGGCCTCGGACCAGGCGAAGGTGAAGCGCGCCGCGGGCCACTTGACCGTGTAGGACGTACGCTCCACGCCGCCCTCGGCCGGAGGGTCGCCGAAGGTGAAGCCGATGTCCTTGGCCTTGCTCGCCTTGGGGGCCTTGGCCAGCAGCTGCTTGGAGGTGGCGAACAGGTTGTAGGGGGCGAAGCGGCCGGGCTGACGGAAGTAGGCGCCCGGCGCCCGGCTGTCGGAGACGTCGTAGAGGGACGCCTCGGCGATGAACGGCAGCATCTTGGTCTGCGCGCCCGAGTAGGCGAACGCGGGCTTGCCGAACTGCGGCGTGATGTGCAGGTCGGAGATGCGGGCGCTGCGGACGGGGCCGACCTTGGCCGGGAGCTTGGAGGAGAAGATCGCCATCAGGCGCGTCAGACCGGCCTCGACCTGCTCGACGTAGACGATGTCCGCGCTCTTCAGGCCGAGCTGGGGCTTGCCCGCGGCGGTGTTCTCGATCTTCACCGCGAGCACCGGCTTGAGGGTCCCCGCGGGCTGCCCGGTGAACGGGTGGGTCTCGCCCGCGGGCGTCTCCTCCTCGGCGGGCGGGGTGGCGGACGCCTGCGGCGCCTGCCCCGCTGCGGGCTCATCCGACGAGCATGCCGCGACGGGCAGCAGGACCGCCGCTCCGGCCAGCGTCACGGTGATCATCCGGAATAGCCGCACCTGTACACTCCTCCGCTTCGGCCCAGAATCGGGAGAAGCTTACCGGCCTTACCAAATCGGGTCATTCAGTTGCCATTGCCGCCGGTGGATTGTCATCAATCTCGAAGAATTGCGGGTATTCGGTGTGCCCGGCCAGGCGGAGGGTCCTGGCCAGCCAGCGCCGCTGGGCGGTGCGCGTCACCCCGACGGCGTTGTTGTAGAAGCGGCGGGAGTAGACGACCTTGGCCACGGCCGCCTCGAGCTCCTGCAGGAGTGCCTGGCCACCCGGTGACTCCGACAGCTTCTCCCCGAACCGCTCCTGGTCGACGACGGCGCGCAGGGTGCGGGACAGGTCGCTCTCGGCGTGCTCGCGTTCGTCGGGCCCGGCCATCCTGGCCTCGTGCGCCGCCGCCGCGAGCACCAGCGAGGTCGCCGGGTCGAGCAGCCGCGAGCCTGCCAGCTCCAGCGTCACGGCCCTGCGCCGCATGAGCGCGGCGGACAGCGACTCGCCGGCCAGTTCGAGCCGGATGTGCAGCCGGTCGAGACGACCCGCCCGCCAGGAGATGTAGACGGCCGTGAGCACCACCACGATGCCCACGATCAACACGATCATGGTCGATGTCACAGGTCTTCCTCCACCCGGCCCGCGCCGCCGGTGGTGACGGTCTCGTAGACCCTGACCACGTCGCGCGCCACCGTCGACCAGTCGTACTTGCGGACCGCCACCAGCGCCTCGGCCGCCAGCTTGGCCCGTCGTTCGGGTGCGTCGAGTAACGCCGCGGCCTCCCGGGCGAGTGAGGCCGGATCGCCGTTGGCGAACAGCGCGCCCGCCTGCCCCTCGCCCAGCACCTTGCGGAACGCCGGAATGTCGCTGGCCAGCACGGTCGCGCCGGAGGCCATGGCCTCGGCCAGCACGATGCCGAAGCTCTCGCCGCGGGTGTTGGGCGCGCAGAACACGTCGACCGAGTGGTAGGCGCGGATCTTGTCGGCCTCGCTCACCATGCCCAGCACGGTGACCCGGTCGTGGAACCCCCTGGGCACCCGGTCGTAGACGTCCTTGGCGTCGCCCGGCCCGGCGATCAGCAGCCTGAGCTCCGGCCGCTCGGGGGCCAGCAGGTTGAAGGCGTCGAGCAGGATCGGCAGGCCCTTGCGCTCTTCGTCCATCCGCCCGAGGAAGCCGATCGTCGCCCCGCCGGGCCCCCACCCGTCGAGCGGCTCGGCCTCGGTGTAGCGGGCCACGGTCACGCCGTTGGGGATCAGCACGGTGTCGCCGCCGAACTGCTCCACCAGGCTCTTGCGGGCGGCGTCGGAGACGGCGATGCGGCCGCTGAGCTTCTCCAGGGCGCTGCGCAGCAGCGGCTCGGCCACCGCGATCGCGCGCGAGCGCACCCACGAGGCGTGGAAGGTGGCCACGATCGGCCCCTTCGCCGCCCAGCAGGCCAGCACCCCCAGGCTCGGCACCAGCGGCTCGTGGATGTGCAGCACGTCGAAGCCGCCGTCACGCACCCAGCGACGCACCCGCGCCGCCGAGAGGAACCCGAACGACATCCTGGCCACCGACCCGTTGTAGGGGACGGGGATCGCCCGGCCGGCGCCGACCACGTAGGGCGGCAGGTCGTCGTCGTCGGCCGCGGGCGCGATCACCGAGACGTCGTGCCCCTGCGCGATCAAGGCCTGCGCCAGGTCGTCGATGTGCTGTTTGACCCCGCCGGGCATGTCCCAGGAGTAGGGGCAGACGATGCCGACCTTCATCGCCGCAGATCCTCCAGCCACAGGCGCTGCAGCATGTGCCAGTCTTCGGGATGCTCGGTGATGCCCTTCTCGAAGACGTGGCTCATCCGCTGCGCCACCGCCGCGACCTTCTCCTGCCGGGTGCCTTCCTCGGGCACCGGGATCTCCTCGTGGATGTCGATGCCCCAGTCGTCGCCCGCGAAGTAGACCGTCGCGGGCAGCAGCGCGGCGCCCGTCTGCACCGCCAGCAGCGGCGGGCCCGCGGGCACCTTGGTCGCCCGGCCGAAGAACTCGACCTCGACGCCGCTCTTGGTGAGGTCGCGCTCGGCGGGCAGGCAGACGACCCCGCCCTTGCGCACGCGCGACGCCAGGGCGGCGAAGTTGTGGCCGTCGCCGCCGGTGAGCGGCAGCACCTCCATGCCGAGCCCCTCGCGGAAGGCGACGTAGCGGCGGAACAGCGACTCGGGCCGCAGCCGCTCGGCCACCGTGGTGAACGGATGGCCGACGCCGACCAGCCAGGCGCCCGCCTGGTCCCAGTTGCCCATG
Source organism: Nonomuraea sp. NPDC048916 (assembly GCF_040649575.1). Classification (NCBI taxonomy): domain Bacteria; kingdom Bacillati; phylum Actinomycetota; class Actinomycetes; order Streptosporangiales; family Streptosporangiaceae; genus Nonomuraea; species Nonomuraea sp. NPDC048916. The sequence continues at coordinate 42,939 of NZ_JBEZFS010000043.1, read as the reverse complement.
TGCGGCAGCGCGAGCACGACGCCCCGCCCCGCGGCGACGTTGTCGTGGATGTGCTCGGCGCCGGTCACGTGGGTGCGCCGGACGACCTCGGCGCGGGGCATGGACGGCAGCCGGAAGATCTCCTCGAAGTAACGGAAGTAGGACCGCATGCCCGCCCTGCTGAGATCCCGCAGCTCGGCGCTGCCGGGGGCGAGCCCGGTCACCCTGGCCAGGTTGGACTCCAGGCGGCGCACCGACGTGCCCCGCCCGCGCCACAGCCGGTCGGCGGCGAACCGGAAGGCCCCGGCGGTGAGCCGCTTGGGCAGCAGCGGCACGATCGTCCAGCCCGCCGCGAACCCCGCGGCGACGACGCGATCGGTGACGGACGGCTTCTCGCTCATCGCTCCCTCGTCTGCCGGTGGACATGGACCACACGCTGCACCACCGTGACAGCGCTCGCGGCCGCGAGCAACCACATGCCCGCGGGCAACAGGTAGGGGACGCCGAGCCCGGCGAGGAACGTGGCCACCAGCGCCACCACCAGCCGCTCCGGCCGCTCGGCCAGGCCCACGTCACAGGTCAGCCCGAGCCCTTCGGCCCTGGCCTTGGCATAGGACACCATAGCCCCGGCCACCAGGCAGAACAGCGTGACGGCCACCATCAGGAGGTCGTCGCGGGAGACGAAGAAGAGGATCAGCCCGCAGAAGATCGCGGCGTCGGCCACCCGGTCGAGCGTGGAGTCGAGGAAGGCCCCCCAGGTGCTGCCCCCGCCCCCGCCGAGCCGGGCCACCACGCCGTCGAGCAGGTCGAACAGCACGAAGACGGTGATCACCAGGGCGCCCACACTGAGCTGCCCCGCGGGGAAGAAGATCAGGGCGGCGGCCACCGTGCCGAGGGTGCCGATCGCCGTCACGGCGTTGGGGCCGATCCCGCGGCGGACCAGGGCCCTGCCCAACGGGGTGAGTATCCGGGTCATGGCCGGGCGCAGGAGTTTGAGCATCGCGCTCCGATCGTAGGCCATCACAGGACCGGCGACTTTCTTTGCCTCACCCCCCTTGTGGTATCCGCCACACGGGTATTTGGTGAACACACCGCGTCCATGCGGTCCTGCCACCCCCCGCACGGGCGCGGCGTTGCGAACCTCAACCGAACGACACGGGAGAGGGAGCCGAGCCGGACACCTGGCATCGCGATGCCGGGCGCTCGAGGCGAGGCCGCCTCGTCCCACGAGACCGGAGGCGATGTGGCGGAGAAGAACCCCGGAGGGGCCTTGGGAGCCGCGGGCAGGGCACCAGCGGCCGACAGGGCGGACGCGATACGCAATGTCGTGCTGGTCGGCCACTCAGGAGCGGGCAAGACGACCCTCGTGGAGCAACTGCTGGCGACCACCGGCACGATCCAGCGGGCCGGCCGGGTCGAGGACGGCAACACGGTCAGCGACTTCGACGAGGTCGAGGTGCGCCAGCAACGGTCGGTCAACCTGTCGTCGGCGCCGCTGACGCACAACGGCATCAAGATCAACCTTCTCGACACCCCCGGTTACGCCGACTTCGTGGGCGACCTGCGGGCCGGTCTGCGGGCCGCCGACGCCGCCCTGTTCGTCGTGTCGGCGGCGGAGGGCATCGACGGGCTCACGCAGCTGCTGTGGGAGGAGTGCGCGCAGGTCGGGATGCCCAGGGCGGTGGTGATCACCAAGATCGACCACCAGCGGGCCGACTTCGACGAGGTGCTGACGAGCTGCCAGGAGATCTTCGGCGACGGCGTCGCCCCCCTCTACCTGCCGGTGATCACCAACGGGCACGTCAACGGCCTGATCGGGCTGCTGACACAGAAGTTCTACAACTACGCCACGACCGGCCGCACGGAGAAGGAGCCGGGCGCCGACTACCAGGCGCGGATCGAGGAGCACCGCGACACCCTGATCGAGGGCATCATCCAGGAGAGCGAAGACGAGTCGCTCATGGAGCGCTACCTCGAGGGCGACACGATCGACACCAAGGTGCTCATCGACGACCTGGAGAAGGCCGTGGCCCGCGGCAGCTTCTTCCCCGTGCTCTGCTCAGGGCTCGGGGTCGGCGCGACCGAGGTGCTGGAGCTGATCACGCAGGGCTTCCCCTCCCCGCTCGAACACCCCATGCCCGAGATCACCACCCTCGACGGCAAGCCGGTCAAGGACATCTCCTGCGACCCCGACGGGCCCCTGGTGGCCGAGGTCGTCAAGACCACCAGCGATCCGTACGTCGGCCGCATCAGCCTGGTCCGCGTCTTCTCCGGCACGCTGCGCCCCGACATGACCGTGCACGTCTCCGGGCACGGCCTGGCCGACCGCGGCCACGAGGACCACGACGTCGACGAGCGCATCGGCACCCTGACCAGCCCGCTCGGCAAGCAGCAGCGCGGCATCGCCAAGGGCATCGCCGGCGACATCGTGGCGGTGGCCAAACTGTCGCGGGCCGAGACCGGCGACACGCTGTCCGAGGTCGACAAGCCGCTGTTGATGACGGCGTGGCAGATGCCCGACCCGCTGCTCCCCGTGGCGATCCAGGCCAGGTCGAAGGCCGACGAGGACAAACTGTCGCAGGCGCTGGGCCGCCTGGTGGCCGAGGATCCCACGCTGCGGCTGGAGAACAACGCCGAGACCCGGCAACTGGTGCTGTGGTGCATGGGCGAGGCCCACACCGACGTGCTGCTCGACCGGCTGTCCAAGCGCCACGGCGTCGAGGTGGAGCGCATCGAGCTGCGGGTGCCGCTGCGCGAGACGTTCGGCGGCAAGTGCCAGGCGATGGGCCGCAACGTCAAGCAGACCGGCGGCCACGGCCAGTACGCCATCTGCCATCTCGAGATCGAGCCGCTGCCCTCCGGCGGCGGGTTCGAGTTCGTGGACAAGATCGTCGGCGGTGTGGTGCCCAGGCAGTTCATCCCGTCGGTGGAGAAGGGCGTGCGGGCCCAGATGGAGCGGGGCGTGGTCGCCGGCTACCCGATGGTGGACGTCCGGGTCACCCTCTACGACGGCAAGGCGCACTCCGTCGACTCCTCCGACATGGCCTTCCAGATCGCCGGGCAGCTCGCGCTGAAGGAGGCCGCGGCCAAGGTGCCGACGCTGTTGCTGGAGCCGGTGGACGAGCTGGCGGTGCTGGTGGCCGACGACTACGTGGGGTCGGTGATGTCCGACCTGTCGTCGCGGCGCGGGCGGGTGCTCGGCACCGAGCCGGTGGGCACCGGCCGCACGCTGGTGAAGGCCGAGGTGCCCGAGCTGGAGATCACCCGGTACGCGATCGACCTGCGGTCCATGTCGCACGGCACCGGGAGCTTCCACCGCACGTTCCTGCGCTACGAGCCGCTGCCGCCGCACCTGGCGGACAAGGTCGCGACGACCGGCTGAGACCGTTCAGGCCGGGAGGTGCCGGGAGGTGCCGGGAGGGACACTGTCCCTCCCGGCCCGGTTGTTTACCCTCGTCACAAATACATCACGGATTCATTTCTTTTCTTCGGGTCTAAGCATGTGAGCCCCGATGCCACACTGGGGCATTATGCGAATCGGACGACCTCTCGCCGCCGCCGCCGCCCTGGCCGTCGTCACCACCGGCGCCGCCTACCTCTTCGGCCCCGGGGCCGGCGAGAGCCCGGCGGCCGGTGCCGAGAAGAAGACGCCCAGCACGGCCGCGGCCGACTGCACACCCGACGCCCGCTACCCCAAGCGCCAGCTGCGCGGCGTCTGGATCGCCACGGTCCAGAACATCGACTGGCCCTCGCGCGCCGGCCTCGGGATCGACAAGCAGAAGGCCGAGTACGTCAGGCTCCTCGACGCCGCCGCCAAGCGCAACTTCAACGCCGTCTTCGTCCAGGTGCGCCCGGCCGCCGACGCGATCTACAAGTCGTCGATGGAGCCGTGGTCACGATTCCTGACCGGCACCGCGGGCAAGGACCCGGGCTGGGACCCGCTGCCGTTCCTGGTGGACGAGGCGCACAAGCGCGGCCTGGAGTTCCACGCCTGGTTCAACCCCTACCGCGCCTCCTACGACGCGAACGTCGCCAAGCTGCCGGCCTCCCACCCGGCGCGGCAGCACCCCGGCTGGACGGTCAAGTACGGCGACCGCGTCTACTTCAACCCCGGCCTGCCCCAGGTGCGCGACCACGTGACCAAGGTCGTCACCGACGTGGTGAAGCGCTACGACGTCGACGGGGTGCACTTCGACGACTACTTCTACCCCTACCCGAGCGGTAGCGCCACGTTCGACGACTCCGCCGCCTTTACAAAGTACGGCAAGGGCAAGCGGCTCGCCGACTGGCGGCGCGACAACGTCAACACCCTCGTCGCCCAGGTCGACCAGGCCGTCCACGAGACCAAGCCGTACGTCAAGTTCGGCATCAGCCCGTTCGGCATCTGGCGTAACAAGTCCAACGACCCCACCGGCTCCAACACGGCGGGCATGTCGGCCTACGACTCGATCTACGCCGACGCCCGGGCCTGGATCAAGTCGGGCACCGTCGACTACGTGATACCGCAGCTGTACTGGCCGCGCGGGTTCAAGGCCGCCGACTACAACACCCTGGTGCCGTGGTGGGCGGGCGAGGTCAAGGGCACCGGCGTCGACCTCTACATCGGCCAGGCCCTCTACCGGGTCGGCGCGACCGACGACAAGGCGTGGACCAGGCCGGGCGAGCTGTCCGCGCACCTCACCCTCAACCGCAAGTACAAGCAGGTCGAGGGCGACGTCTACTTCAGCGGCAAGCAGCTGCTGACCAACCCGCTCGGCGCCCTCGACCGCGTCGCCAAGGAGCACTACAGCCGCCCGGCCCTGCTGCCCCTGATCAAGGGGCTCGATGGCGAGGCCCCGGCCATGCCCGCCGGCGCCGGCGCCGAGGGCACGGCGCTGACGTGGGAGCCGTCGCCGGGCGCCCGCTCCTACGCCGTCTACCGGCTGCCGAAGTCGGGCGAGGACTGCCACACGACCGACGCCCGCGACCTGGTCGCCGTGGTCGAACGGCCGGAGTTCGCCGCCCCCTCCGCCGGCACCTACCTGGTGACGGCGCTGGACCGGCTGAACCACGAGAGCAAGCCCGCCACGGTCGAGGTGCGCACGAACTAGCCGCCGATCCCCTGGGCGGTGATCTCGTGACCTGCGCCACCGGCGGCGAGCGGCGCCCGTGACCCGGCCGCGCCGGCCGGCGCGGCCGGGTCAGGACCAGACGTCGGCGAGCGCCTGGCGGGTGTCTCGCAGGAGCTGCGGCAGCACCTTGGTCCGCGCGACCACCGGCATGAAGTTGGTGTCGCCGCCCCATCTCGGCACCACGTGCTGGTGCAGATGGGCGGCGATGCCCGCGCCCGCCACGTGGCCGAGGTTCATGCCGACGTTGAATCCCTGCGCGCCGCCGGCCTTGCGCAACGCCCGCAGCGCCCGCTGGGTGAACTCGCTCAGCTCCAGGAGCTCCGCCGGGTCGAGCTCGTCGTAGTCGGACACATGGCGGTAGGGCACGACCATCAGGTGACCGGAGTTGTAGGGGTAGAGGTTCAGCACCGCGTACACGACCTCGCCCCTGGCGACGATCAGTCCCTCCTCGTCGCTCATCTTGGGGATGGCGTCGAACGGGCAGCCGTCATCGGGGCCCGACCCGGTCGGTTTGTTCTCGCCCTTGATGTAGGCCATACGATGCGGGGTCCACAGCCGCTCGAAGTTGTCGGGCTCCCCCGCTCCTGCCTGATCGTGCATATCTAGCAGCATAGGGCCCCGGCTTAACGGACAAACGGGGTGCCCGTCCGGCACAATTCTCGGCATCGCCACGAGGAGGCAGCGATGACCGACACCGTAGCCGAGCATTCCGCCCCAGCCGACGTGAACGACCCCGACGCGGCCGACGGTGACGGCGTGACGACCGGCTCCTACGACCAGCCCGCCCCGCCCCCCTTCCCGCTCTCCGCAGACCCGCTCTCCGCAGACCCGCTCTCCGCCGAGCACGCCGCGACCGGCGCCCCGGTCGTGAAGGGGCGGATCAAGGTCGCCGACGAGGTGGTGGAGAAGGTGGCCGCGCTGGCCGCGCTGGAGGTGGCCGGGGTCGCGGACATGGGCGGCGACCTCGCCCGCGCCTTCGAGGCCGTACGCGACCGCATCGGCGTCGGCTCCCGGCGCGGCACCCAGGGCGTGAGCGCCGACATCCAGGACCGGCAGGTGGCCGTGGACCTCACCATCGTGGTCGAGTACGGCCACGTGGTGATGGAGGTGGCCTCCGAGGTCAAGAGCAACGTGGCCAGGAGCGTCACCCGCATGCTGGGCATGCGGGTCACCGAGGTCAACGTCACGGTCGACGACGTCCGCCTGCCCGGCGAGGCCCGGCCCGTCCAGGACCCGGCCGAGGAGAACCCCTTCTAGGGAGGGGTCCTGCCGGAAAGTCAGACCTGCGTGCGGTGCTCGACCGCGTCGACGATCTCGGAGATCGCCTGGTCGACCGGCACGCCGTTCTTCTGCTCGCCGTCGCGGTAGCGGAACGACACCGCGCCGTTGGCGATGTCGTCGTCGCCGGCCAGCAGCATGAAGGGGACCTTGGCCTTCTGCGCGTTGCGGATCTTCTTCTGCATGCGGTCGTCGGCCGTGTCGACCTCGACCCTGATGCCCCGCTCGCGCAGCCGCTTGGCCACGTCCTGCAGGTAGGGGGCGTGGGCGTCGGCGATCGGGATGCCGACGACCTGCACCGGGGCCAGCCACGGAGGGAAGGCGCCCGCGTAGTGCTCGGTGAGCACGCCGAGGAAGCGCTCGATCGAGCCGAACAGCGCCCGGTGGATCATGACCGGGGTCTGGCGGCTGCCGTCGGCCGCCTGGTATTCGAGCTCGAACCGCTTGGGCTGGTTGAGGTCGAGCTGGATGGTGGACAGCTGCCAGGTGCGGCCGATCGCGTCCTTGGCCTGCACCGAGATCTTGGGACCGTAGAAGGCCGCGCCGCCCGGGTCGTCGACCAGCTCCAGCCCCGACTCCAGGGCCGTCTGGCGCAGCGCCTCAGTGGCCTCGTCCCAGTCGGCCGGGTCGCCGATGAACTTGTCGGACTCGTCGCGGGTGGACAGCTCCAGGTAGAACTCCGACAGGCCGAAGTCGCGCAGCACGCTCAGCACGAAGGTGAGCAGGCTCTTGATCTCGCCGCCCATCTGCTCCCTGGTGCAGTAGATGTGCGAGTCGTCCTGCGTCATGCCGCGCACCCGGGTCAGGCCGTGGACGACGCCCGACTTCTCGTAGCGGTAGACCGAGCCGAACTCGCACAGCCGCAGCGGCAGCTCACGGTAGGAGCGCCCGCGCGCCCGGAAGATCAGGTTGTGCATCGGGCAGTTCATCGGCTTGACGCGGTATTCGACGCCCTCCAGCTCGAAGGGCGGGAACATGTCCTCGGCGTACCACGGCAGGTGCCCGGAGGTCTCGAACAGCTGCGACTTGGTGATGTGCGGGGTGTTGACGAACTCGTAGCCCGCCTCGCCCTGCCGCCGGCGCATGTAGTCTTCCATCTCCTTGCGGATGATCCCGCCCTTGGGATGGAAGACGGGCAGGCCGCTGCCCAGCTCGGCCGGGAAGCTGAACAGGTCGAGCTCCGCGCCGAGCTTGCGGTGGTCGCGCTTCTCGGCCTCCTCCAGCAGCTTGAGGTATTCGTCCTGCTTGTCGCGTGACTCCCAGGCAGTGCCGTAGATGCGCTGCAACTGGGGGTTCTTCTCGCTGCCGCGCCAGTAGGCGCCGCCGGTGCGCATCAGCTTGAACGCCGGGATGGACCGGGTGGACGGCACGTGCGGGCCGCGGCACAGGTCCTTCCAGCACAGCTCGCCGGTCTTGGGGTCGAGGTTGTCGTAGATGGTCAGCTGGCCCGCGCCGACCTCCACGCTCTCCTCGGCGTCGACCCCGCCGCCCTTGAGCCCGATCAGCTCCAGTTTGTACGGCTCGCCGGCCAGCTCCTCGCGGGCCTCGTCGTCGCCGACGGCCCGGCGGGCGAACAGCTGCCCCTGCTTGACGATCTCGCGCATGCGCTTCTCGACGCGCTTGAGGTCGTCGGGGTGGAACGGCTGCGCCACGTCGAAGTCGTAGTAGAAGCCGTTGTCGACCGGCGGGCCGATGCCCAGCTTGGCCTCGGGGAACAGCTCCTGCACCGCCTGCGCCATGACGTGGGCGGTGGAGTGGCGGACGATCGCCCTGCCGTCCTCGCTGGAGACCTCGATCGGCTCCACCACGTCGCCGGCGGCGAGCGGGGTGGCCAGGTCGCGCGGCTCGCCGTTGACCCGGGCCGCGATCACGGCGCGGCCGTCGGCCTCGAGCGCGTCACCGGCCGTCGTGCCGGCCGCGACCACACGCTCGGCTCCGGCGAGGGTGATGCGTAGCTCGGCTGACACGGTGACTCCCTGGGGTCGGATTCGTCGATGGTGGTAATCGATGCTATCGCCTGTGAAACCCCAACCTGGTCAGTGCTTGACGGGTGCCGTCGAAGACGTTGCGGTCGACCGGGCTGTTGGAATGCTGGTGGATCGTCCACTCGCTCCAGGGCCCCGGCACCAGGGGTTCGCCGCGCGGCTGGTCGGGGCTCGCGATCCACAGGGGATAGTCGCCGAGCCCGGCGCAGGCGCCCGAGTGGGCGAAGGACTGGTAGGTGTAGACGAACGGCCGCAGCCCGCCGTGCCGTTCGACGTAGCCGCACCATCGGCGGGCGTGCCGGGCGACCTGCTCGGGCCGCAGCCCGTCGTTCGTCTCCAGGTCGATCGCGACGAGGTCGCCGCGGCGCAGCCCGCCGGCCGTGCTGATCGTGCGCAGGAAGTTGCGCGCGCCCTCGATCGGGTCTCCCTTGGGGCGGGCGAAGTGGTAGGCGCCGCAGACGATCCAGTTCTCCCGCATGCCCTCCCAGTTGCGGGCGAAGAAGCGGTCGACGTAGTCGACGCCCTCGGTGGCCTTGGCGAAGGCGAAGGCCACCCCTGCCCGGGCGTGCCCGGACCAGTCAACGGAGCCCTGCCAGTTGGACACGTCGATGCCATGCAGCAAGCGCTTCACCTTGCGGGAGTTTATTCGGATGCCTCCCGATCAGGCCCCCGACGCGCCGGTCAGAGCAGTTGCTTCAGCAACTCCCGCGTGCGCTCCCGCTTGGAGTAGCACGCGGCCACGAAGTCGGTGACTCCGGCCTGGGCCAGCGCGTCGATCTGGGCGCGCACGCTGTCCTCGTCGCCGACGAGGGCCACGTCGCCGGGGCCCGCCGCGCCCTCCCTGTCGAGCATGGCCCGGTAGGAGGGCAGCTGCCCGTACATGGCGAAGATCTCCCCGGCGCGCGCCCTGGCGGCGGCCGGGTCGTCGGTGACGCAGATCGGCAGCGTGCAGACGATGCGCGGCCGGCCGCGCCCGGCCTCCTCGGCGGCGGCGGTGACGGCGGGCGCGATGTGCTCGGCGACGGTCTTCGGGCCGGTCATCCAGAGGATGGTGCCGTCGGCCCTGCCGCCCGCCAGCTTGAGCATGCGCGGGGCCATGGCGGCGATCAGCACCTGGGGGCCGGCGCCGGGCGTGGTGAGCCGGATGTCGGCCTTGAGGGTCTCGCCCTGGCATCGGACGTGCTCGCCGCGGATCGCGGGCAGCAGGATGTCCAGGTACTCCTTCATGTGCCTGGCGGGCCGGTCGAAGCTGTAGCCGAACATGTTCTCGATCACGATCTGGTGGGACAGGCCGATGCCGAGCGTGAGCCGCCCGCCGAGCGCCGCGTTGACCGTCATCGCCTGCTGGGCGAGCGCGGCCGGGTGGCGCGGGTAGGTCGGCACGACGCCGGTGCCGAGCTCGATCCCGGGCACCTGGCTGCCGGCGACGGCCAGCGCGGTGAGCGCGTCGAGGCCGAAGATGTGCGACATCCAGCCGGACGCGAAGCCGTCGGCGTGCGCGGCGGCGATGGCGTCGCGCAGTTCGCCGAACGGATCGGAACCCGTGGGCTCGTTGAGCAGCAGTCCGATTCGCATGGCCACCGAACTCCATTCTAGTTTTGGGGTCACGGTGAGTCTAACCACGGCCCGGCCGGGACCCCGGCGCGACACGGCGCTCTCCCGCGGCCGGGCGAGGCGGGGTTTGTAAGGTGGGACCCATGAGCCACGAGCGCGCCGGACAGCCGGCCCAGCCAGCCGACCTGGTCGACGTGCCCAAGCTGGTCGCGGCCTACTACGCGCTCCATCCGGATCCGGGCGAGGTGGCCCAGCGGGTGGCGTTCGGCACCTCAGGCCACCGCGGCTCGTCGCTCGACGTCGCGTTCAACGAGGACCACATCCTGGCCACGAGCCAGGCGATCTGCGAATACCGCGCGGCGCAGGGCACCGACGGTCCGCTGTTCCTCGGCGTCGACACGCACGCGCTGTCCGAGCCCGCCCGGGTGTCGGCGCTGGAGGTGTTCGCGGCCAACGAGGTGGACGTGCTCGTCGACGCGCGCGACGGCTACACGCCGACGCCGGCCGTCTCCCTCGCCGTCCTCACCCACAACCGGGGCCGCGAGTCCGGCCTGGCCGACGGGGTGGTGGTCACGCCCTCGCACAACCCGCCGCGTGACGGGGGCTTCAAGTACAACCCGCCGCACGGCGGGCCGGCCGGCACCGAGGCCACGACGTGGATCCAGGACCGCGCCAACGAGTTGCTGGCGGCGGGCCTCGCGGGCGTGCGCCGGATCCCCTACGCCAGGGCCCTGGGGGCCGCGGGCCGCTACGACTTCCTCGGCCGCTACGTCGACGACCTGCCCTCGGTGGTGGACCTCGACGCGATCCGGTCGGCCGGGGTGCGCGTCGGGGCCGACCCGCTGGGCGGGGCCGCCGTGGCCTACTGGGGGGAGATCGCCGAGCGGCACGGGCTCGACCTGACCGTGGTCAACCCGCTGGTGGACCCGACGTGGCGGTTCATGACGCTCGACTGGGACGGCAGGATCCGGATGGACTGCTCGTCGCCGTACGCGATGGCCTCCCTGATCACCGAGCGCGACACCTACGACGTCGCCACCGGCAACGACGCCGACGCCGACCGGCACGGCATCGTGACGCCCGACGGGCTGATGAACCCCAACCACTACCTGGCCGTGGCGATCTCCTACCTCTACACGCACCGTGACGGCTGGCCCGCCGGCGCGGGGGTGGGCAAGACGATGGTCAGCAGCCGGATCATCGACCTGGTGGCCGAGTCGCTGGGCCGGCGACTGCACGAGGTGCCGGTGGGGTTCAAGTGGTTCGTCCCCGGCCTGCTCGACGGCTCGCTGGGCTTCGGCGGCGAGGAGAGCGCCGGGGCGTCGTTCCTGCGCCGCGACGGCTCGGTGTGGACGACCGACAAGGACGGCATCATCATGGCGCTGCTGGCGTCGGAGATCCTGGCCGTCACGGGTGAGTCGCCGAGCGCGCGCTACCGCGACCTCACCGACCGCTTCGGCGACCCCGCCTACGCCCGGGTGGACGCGCCGGCCACCCGCGAGGAGAAGGCGGTGCTCGCCCGGCTGTCGGCCGAGCAGGTGACCGCGACCAGCCTGGCCGGTGAGCCGATCACCTCGGTGCTCACCTCCGCGCCCGGCAACGGGGCCGCGCTGGGCGGGGTCAGGGTGTCCACGCGCAGCGCCTGGTTCGCGGCCCGGCCGTCCGGGACCGAGGACGTGTACAAGATCTACGCCGAGTCGTTCCGGGGTCCCGACCATCTGGCCAAGGTGCAGGAGGAGGCCCGCTCACTCGTTTCCGCCGCCTTGGGATGAAATCGAGTGCGATAAACCTGGGCAAAGTGGGGCTGTAGCGGCTGTTTGGCGTACAAGATGCCAACATTCTGCAATGATCTCGTCGTTATACAGCCGGAGTTCGATCCTCACGGATAGTGACTGATGCCCACATTCGACGAAATAGCCGCCTTCGTCACCGAGAAGCCGTTCGCCACCGCTGTCATCGCCCTGCTGGGCCTGGCCTCGCTCGTGCTCGCGTTCCTGGTGCTCAGGATCACCTGGCGGGCCGGAGCCTTCCTGTTCGCTCGCTACGTCGCCCTCCGTCCCATCGAGGACGTGCTGACCATCGTGGCCGCGTCCATCGCGACCGGTGTGTCCGCCCAGGGCATGTGGCGCTTCTCCGGTGACGTGCTCGGGCTCGACGGCCCGCTGCGGCTGCTGCTGTTCGCGTTCATAGAGGTCGCGATCATCACCTCGGCCGTACGGGCCCGCCGCAACATGCGGGAGAACTTCTCCGCCGGCATCGACGGCATCGCCGTGTGGGCGCTGACCTGCCTGACCGCGGTGCTGTCCAGCATGGACGCGCGCAGCCTGCCCGAGGCGCTGTTCCGGCTCGCCGCGCCGCTCGTGGCCGCCTGGCTGTGGGAACGCGGCATGGCCATCGAGCGCCACCGCATCAGGGGCACCGGCCGCATCAACTGGCGGCTCACCCCCGAACGGCTGATGGTCCGGATGGGCCTGGCCGAGGTGAGCGACCGCACCGCGAGCGAGGTCGACGCGCACCGCCGGCTCACCCGCGTCGCGCTGGCCGCCAAGAAGGCCAAGGCGCTGCGCGAGGGCGGCGCCCCCGAGCGCAAGATGCGCGCCGCGCTGGCCCGGCTGGACAAGGCCATGGACCAGGCCGTCGAGCACACCGGCCTGGCCGTCGACCCCGGCCGGCAGGAGGCGCTGCTGGCCCAGATCGCCGCCCTCTACAACACCTCCGCGCTCATCGACGCCGACCCGCGGGTGCCCTGGGAGCCCACCGCCGACCACCACCCCGTTCCGGCCCGCCCGGCGCTGCCCCCGGCCCTCGCCGAGCTCGTGAACGACGAGGACGAGGACATCGAGGTGCTCGACACGACCCCGCAGGTCGTCGACACCGCCCAGCGGGCGGCGCTGATGCGGGCCGCGCGCGACTACTGGGACCGGCAGATCGCCAAGGGCATCGTGCCGCGCACGGTCGACATCGCCCAGGAGATCGGGCTCTCGCTGTCGACGGCCCGCGAGTACCGCGCCCTGTGGAAGCTGGAGCCCGCGGCCCACGCCCTCATCGAGGCCCTGTACCAGCAGCACGGCATCGTCGACACCGGCGCCTTCCCGGTCATCGCCGACGACGGGCGGGTGCTGACCAAGTCCCGATGAGGGAGCGCACGCTCGAACGGGTCAGGAAACTCCTGGCCAAGGCCGAGCGCACCGACAACGAGCATGAGCGGGCCACGTTCATGGCGGCGGCGTCCGCCCTGATGGCCAAGCACGGCATCGACTCCCTCGACCCCGGCCCCGGCCGTCAGGTGCCCGGTGACCGGATCGTGACGCTGAGCGCCCCCTGGGCCAGGGAGAAGGCCCGGCTGGTCAGCCTGGTGGCGCAGGCGGTGCGCTGCCGCCCGCTGCTCATCGGCGGGCTCCCCGGGGACGGCGGCGGGCAGCGGGTGCACGTCTTCGGGTTCGCCGCCGACCTGGAACGGGCCGACGTCCTCGCGACGTCGCTGCTGCTGCAGATGGCCTCGGGGCTGGCCGGGGTACGGCCGCCGGAGCCGGTGTCCTCGGCCAGGGCCTACCGCCGGTCCTGGCTGCTGGGCTTCGCCGACGAGGTCCACCGGCTGCTGCGCGAGGCCGAGGACCAGGCCGAGGAGCGGGCGCCCGCGGCGGGCACCGCGCTGGTCCTGGCGGACCGGCGGGCGGAGGTGGAACGGGCGGTGGCGGCCCGCTACCCGAGGATCCGGACGAGCGTCCCGCGCACCAGCGGCACCGGCTACCGCGACGGGGTGGCCGCGGGGGGCCGGGCCGATCTCGGGCGCACCCGGATGGGCGCGGCGCGCGACGCTCCCGAGGCGCTGGTCGGCAGTTCTTGAGGCGCTGCCGGACGAGCCGTACGACCAGGAGTCGACCAGCAGGCGGCCCCGACTCAGGCGGGACCTGAACACAGGCAGGACCCGACGCAGGCGAGTCTCGACTCAGGCGGGACCTAACCCAGGCGGGCCCGGCAGGCGGACCCTAGCGCAGGCGGACGAGGTCGGAGTCGAGGGCGGCGACGCCGCCCGCGCCCAGCAGCCGCAGCGTGCGGACGAGTTCGGCGCGCAGCAGCCGCAGCACCCGGTCGACGCCCGCCTCGCCGCCGGCCATCAGGCCGTACAGGTAGGCCCTGCCGACGAAGCAGGCCCGCGCGCCGAGCGCGACTGCGGCCGCCACGTCGGCGCCGCTGCGCACGCCGCCGTCGAGGAACACCTCGGTGCGGTCGCCGACGGCCGCCACGATGCCGGGCAGCAGCTCCAGCGGGGTGGCGGCGCGGTCGAGCTGGCGCCCACCGTGGTTGGAGACGACCAGGCCGTCGACGCCGGCGGCGGCCAGGTCCTTGGCGTCGTCGACCCGCTGCACGCCCTTGACCAGCAGCGACCCCGGCCACGCGGAGCGGATCCACTCGAGGTCACGCAGCGTCACCGTGGGGTCGAACATCAGGTCGGTGATGCCGGCCAGGTCGTCGGGGGCGCCCTCGACGGTGGCGAAGGTGAGCGGCTCGCTGGTGAGGAAGTCGAACCACCAGGCCGGCCGGAGGGCCGCCTGCAGGACGCCGCGCCAGTGCAGCGAGGGCGGCATCGTCATGCCGTGGCGCACGTCGCGCAGCCGCGCCCCGGCGACCGGCACGTCGACGGTGACGACGAGCACGTCCATCCCGGCGTCGCGGGCCTGGTCGAGCGTCTCGCGGCTGCGCCCCCGGTCGCGGACCACGTACAGCTGGAACCAGTTCCAGCCGCCGGGGGCCGCCGCGGCCACGTCGCGGGCGGTCGTGGTGCCCATCGTCGACAGGGTGTAGGGCACGCCCGCGCGGGCCGCGGCCCGCGCGACGGCGCGCTCCCCCTCGCGGTGCATCATCCTGGTGAACCCGGTCGGCGCGAGGACGACCGGCATCGCGACGCGCCTGCCCAGGATCTCGGTCTCGGTGGGGGCCTCGGCGACGTCGCGCAGGACGCGAGGCCGGAACTCCACCCTCGCGAACGCCTCGACGGACCTGGCCAGCGACAGCTCCGACTCGGCCGCGCCGTCCACGTAGTCGAAGACCACGCGCGGGGCCCGCCGCCGGGCCAGCCGCCGGATGTCGGCCAGGTCGGCCGCCGCCGCCAGCCGCCGCTCGCGCGACGGGACCAGCCGCGGGCGGGCGGGCAACACGGCCCGCAGCTCCCGCCAGCGAGGCAGGCGCCGAGGGTCGTCCGATGTCGGCTCGATGACCTTCACGCTAGCAACCCGGGGCCAGCGCGTCCCGTCCCGGGCGGCCGCACGTTCCGGGAGCGGACACGCCTCCGGACGCCGCGCCGGCACGGCGGGCGCGGGGAGGATTCCCGGCGCGACGGCCCGCGGGCGGCGGCTCTATCGTGGGAGCCATGCTGACGAGCTGGCGCGCGGTGGCGGGGCGGTCGCGGGCGGCCGAGGCGGTCGGGGCCGAGCTGGTCGCCCGGTGGTCGGAGCCGCATCGGCGCTATCACACGCTGGAGCACCTGGCCGCCGTGCTCGCCGCGATCGACCGGCTGGCCGGCGCCGCGGACGACCCGGTGGCGGTGCGGCTGGCCGCGTGGTTCCACGACGCCGTCTACGACGGCCGGCCCGGCCGGGACGAGGAGCGGAGCGCCCAGCTGGCCGAGTCGAGGCTGCCCCGCTGCGGCCTGCCGCCCGGCCGGGTCGCCGAGGTGGCCAGGCTGGTGCGGCTGACGGCCGCGCACGACCGGCTGGTCCCGGGCGACCGCGACGGCGAGGTCCTGTGTGACGCCGACCTGGCGGTGCTGGCCGGCCCCGGCTACGACGACTACGCGGCCAGGATCCGGCAGGAATACGCGCACGTGCCCGCCGGCCTGTTCGCGACGGGCCGGGCCGAGGTGCTGCGCAGGCTGCTGGCCACGCCGCGGCTCTACCGCACCCCCGAGGCGTACGAGCTGTGGGAGGCGGCGGCGCGGGCCAACCTCGGCGGCGAGCTAGCGGCGCTTGCGGCGGCGCAGCCCGGCGGCGATGAGACGGTGCAGTAGCTCGCGCGAGCTGACCGCCTGCGCGCCCAGGTCCACCGCCATCCGGTGGACGGTCTCGGGCACGTCGTAGTGGTCGCGGTCGAAGGCCCGCCCCGGCATGCCCAGCCGCCCGGCGAAGGCGTGCAGCTCGTCCAGGGAGTGGTCGCTGACCAGATGCGACCACATGAGCCCGCGCGGTCCCGGCCAGTGCGGAGGGTCGATGAGCACCGTCACAAGGTCAAGGGTAGGACCCTGCCGCGCACGGCCAGCTCGCCGAGGTCGGCCACCACCACGTCGGCGCCGTGTTCGCGCAGCTCGGCGGCGGCGCCGTCCTTGTCGATGGCGATCACCAGGCCGAAGCCGCCCTTCCGGCCGGCCTCGATGCCCGGCAGCGCCGCCTCCACCACGGCCGCCCTGCTCGCGGGCAGGCCCAGGCGGCGGACGGCCTCCAGGAACAACGCCGGATCGGGTTTGCCGGGCAGGTGCATCAGGGCCGCGTCGTTGCCGTCGACCAGCAGGTCGAACAGGTGGGCCACGCCCGCCGAGGTGACGAGCCTGCGGGCGTGCAGGCTGGCCGAGACGCCCGCGGTGCGCGCTCCCCGGCGACGTAGCTCGTAGAGGAGCGCCACGGTGGACGGGAAGGCCGCCACGCCGTACTTGTCCACCTGGGACATGAAGATCCGGTCCTTGGCCAGGCCGAGCCCGTGCACGGTGGGCGCGCCGGGCTCGTCGTCGGGGCTTCCCTCCGGCAGGTCGATGCCGCGTGAGGCGAGGAAGGTGCGGACGCCGTCGAGGCGTGGCCGTCCGTCGACGTGACGCAGGTAGTCGGCCCTGATGTCGAAGGGGGCCGAGCGGCCGCGCAGGAAGGCGTCGAACACGTGTTTCCAGGCGGCCGCGTGCCCTCGGGCGGTGTCGGTCACCACGCCGTCGGTGTCGAACACGACGGCGCTGATCGCGGTCAGGTCGATGGCGGGCTCGTTCACACTTGTGAACGTAGCCGGATTACCACGCGACGGGTAGTTTCTCGACCCCGTGGACGATGGCGAGCGGCCTGAACGGCACCTCGCCCGCGACGTGGAGGCCGGGGAAACGGCGCAGCAGCGCGGGGAAGGCGATGCGCATCTCCATCTGGGCCAGCGGCGCGCCGACACACCGGTGGATGCCGTGGCCGAACGACAGGTGGGAGCGCGCGGTGTCGCGATGGGGCCTGACCTCGTCCATGTCGTCGCCCAGGTTGGGGTCGCGGTTGGCGGCGGCCAGCGAGCAGAGCACCAGCTCGCCCTTCTTGATGAGCTGCCCCTCCAGCTCCAGGTCCTCGCGGGCGAAGCGCGGGAACGCCACCTGCACGACCGTCATGTAGCGCAGCAGCTCCTCGATCAGCTCGACGACGTAGCCGTCGACCTCGCGCACCTTGGCCGCCTGCTCGGGGTTCTCCATCAGCCAGAGGGTGCCGAGGGCGAGCATGCTGGTGCTGGTGTCGTGGCCGCCGGTCAGGATGCCGTCGGCCATGCTGGCCAGGGTCCTGTCGTCGAGCTCGTCGCCGTGGTCGCGCAGCAGCTGGCCGAGCAGCCCGTCGCCGGGGTTTCGCCGCTCGCGGGCGACGAGGTCGATGAGGTAGGTCATCGCGTCGTTGACCGCCTGGAGTGACGCCTCGGGCCCGGCCGTGAAGTCGAAGCGGTTGGTGCTGAGCTTCAGGAAGTCGGCCCGTTCCTCGTACGGCACGCCGAGCAGCTCGCAGACCACGAGCGACGGGATGGGCAGGGCGAACGACTCCACCAGGTCGGCCGGGGAGCCCTTGGCCTCCATCTTGTCGAGGTACTCCTCGACCATGGCCTCGATGCGCGGCTCCAGCCTGCGCAGGCGGCGCATGGTGAACTCGGGCGTCAGGAACCTGCGCAGCCTGGTGTGCTCGGGCGGGTCGCGGAAGCCGAGGCCGCCCGGATCCTCCTGGGTGGAGCCCAGGCCGATCACGTTGCCGAAGTCGTTGCTGAAGCGCTCGTGGTCGCCGAGCACGGCACGCACGTCGTGGTAGCGGGTGACCAGATAGACCGTCTGGCCTCCCGGGATCGGCATCGGGTAGACCGGCTGCTCGGTGCGGATGCGAGCGAGCTCCGCCACCGGATCGAAGCCTTCTCGCATGAACTGGACGAGAGGGAACTCTGAATCTGACATCGCAATCCGTCCTGCTGGGATACAGCACACCTTCTGGGATAAATCCCTACAGAGATGGTCCCATCTGGACGGACGAGCTCTGGCCAGTATCAGCCGAGCACCGGCGTCCTGGTCACCTCGCCGGGCGGCGGGACCGTCCGATCGTGCGCGTGAATCAGGGGTGGGGGCATCGGCGCCTCCATCAGGAGCGACGGTGGCGCGGGTTTCGGCCGCCGGGGCTCGCGGACTCCGCCCTCCCTTCCGCCGCCCTCCTCGCCGAAGGGGAATCCCTCGTCATCGGGACCGTGCGGCTCCCCCGGGCCGAAGCCGGGGAGCCGGAAGGGCCCTCCGGTGGTGAGAGCGCGGCGCCTGCGCGATCGCTTGCTCACAGAGCCTCCTAGGCCGACCGGCTCCATTGTGCGCCACCGCGCCGCCCAATGCGACGCCTCACGGGCACGCAATCCCCGGAGCCCGGCGCGAGGCCGGTCCCGGCGGCACACGCTCCCGGCGGCGCCGTCACAGCGCGGCGTCGCCGCCCAGGTAGACGGCCACCACGCGCGGGTCCCGGGCCAGCTCCCGGGCGGGGCCCTCCAGGTGCACGGTGCCGATCTCCAGCAGGTAGGCCCGGTCCGCCAGCCGCAGCGCGGCCTTGGCGTTCTGCTCGACGAGCACGACGGTCCGCCCGTTCTCCCGCAGCCGCCTGATCGTGCGCATGATCAGGTCGACGAACTGCGGGGCCAGGCCGAGGCTCGGCTCGTCCAGCAGCAGGACCGACGGGTCGGACATCAACGCCCGGCCGATGGCGACCATCTGCTGCTCGCCGCCGGACAGGGTCCCGGCGAGCTGGTCGCGGCGTTCCCTGAGCCGGGGGAACAGCTCGAAGACCATCTCGCGCTGGCCGTCGAGGTCGATCTCCCGGCGCCGGGCGTACGTGCCGAGCAGCAGGTTGTCGTCGACCGTCATGCTGGAGAACATCTGCCGGCCCTCGGGCACCAGCGACAGGCCGCGGCGTACGAGCGAGTCCTGAGAGGCGCGGGTGACGTCGTCGCCGCGCAGGGTGATGCTCCCCGACCTGGGGCGGTAGGCGCCGCCGAGGAGGTTCAGCAGCGTGGTCTTGCCCGCGCCGTTGGGGCCGATGACGGCGATGATCTCACCCTCGTCGACCTTCAGGTCGATGCCGTGCAGGACCTCGACCGGCCCGTAGGAGAAGCGGAGTCCGCTGACCTCAATGATCGACACGGATGGCTCCCTCGTCGTCCTCGTCCTCGTCGACGCCCAGATAGGCCCGGATGACCTCGGGGTCGGCGCGCACCTCGGCCGGTGTGCCGATCCGCAGGGTGCGGCCGAACTCCAGGACATGGACCCGGTCCACCAGCTCCATCACCATCTCCATGTCGTGCTCGACCAGCAGCAGCGCGATGCCCTCGCCGCGCAGGTCCCGTAGCAGGGCGGTCATCTGCTGTTTCTCCGCCCGGTTGAGGCCGGCCGCCGGCTCGTCCAGCAGCAGGACGGACGGCTTGCCCGCGAGCCCGCGGGCGATCTCCAGCACCTTCTGGTGGCCGAGCGACAGCTTGTCGGCCTCCATGTCCGCCAGGTGGGCGAGCCCGCAGCGGGCCAGCGCCCGCTCGGCCTCCGCACGCAGCGCCCGCTCCTCGCGCAGCACGCCCGGCGTCGGCACCACCGACCGGACGATGCCCGTGCGGCCGGCCGTATAGGTGCCGACCAGTACGGTCTCCAGCACGCTCATGCCGCCGAACATGACGGGCGTCTGGAAGGTGCGGGCGAGTCCCAGCCCCGCCACCTGGTGGGCGGGGGCCCGGGTGACGTCCTCGCCGTCGATCAGGACGCGTCCCTCGGTGGGCGTCAGCACGCCGGAGAGCAGGTTGATCAGGGTGCTCTTGCCCGCGCCGTTCGGGCCGATGACGCCGAGGATCTCCGCGTCGTGCAGCACCAGGTCGACGTCGCCGACCGCGGTGACACCGCCGAACCTCTTGGTCAGGCCACTGACTTCGAGCCGCACCCGCCGCGATGGGGGACCGGCCGGGGGCGCCGCCACCGCGACGGGCTCCGGCGGGGCCGGGGCGGGCTCCGCCGGAGTGGCCGGACGCCGCGGGAGGAATGTGGCGCGCAGCCGGCCGATGGCGCCGACGACGCCGTCGGGCATGAGCACCAGCACCAGGATGAGGAGCAGGCCGACGGTGAACTCCTCGCCCGCCCCCACCGCGCCCTCGCCGAGCACGCTGGGGATGACGCTGGTGCTGGTCTCACGGATCAGGGTCAGCGCGGCGGCGCCCACCAGCGGGCCCCACGGGGAGAGGACGCCGCCGATGACCGCCACCACGAGGATCTCGACGGAGTGCATCACGCCGAACGGCGCCGGGTTCACGTACATCATGGTGTGCGCGTAGAGGCTGCCCGCGACGCTGCCGAAGACGGCGCTCAGCACGAAGGCCTTGGTCTTGGCCCGGGCGGCGTTGACGCCGTGCGCCGAGGCCACGGTCTCGTTGACGCGCAGGGCCCGCAGTGCGCGGCCCTCGCGGCTGGACTTCATCCGCAGCGCGAACCACAGCCCGATGGCCAGCACGGCCAGCACCAGGTAGACCTGCGAGCGCTGGTCCTCGAAGGAGAGCCCGAACAACGAGAACGGCGGGATGCCGCCGAAGCCGGACGAGCCGCCCAGCCACTCGGAGTTGGTCAGCAGCAGGTAGAGGATCTCGCCGAGAGCCAGCGTGGCCATCGCCAGGAAGTGCCCGCGCAGCCGCAGGATCGGCCGGCCGATGGCGTACACGATCAGGGCCGCGACCAGGGCCGCCGCCACCATCGACAGGAGCGGCGGCCAGCCGAACCGGACGGTGCCGATCGCGGAGCCGTACGCGCCGATGGCCGCGAAGCCGGCCTGGGCCAGGGAGAACTGGCCCGCGTAGCCGACCAGCAGGACCAGGCCGAGCGCGAGCAGCGCGTCGATGCCGAAGTTGACGACCAGACCCTGGGTGTAGGAGTCGGTGATGACCAGCGGTGCCAGCCCGATGACGAGGATCACCGCGGCGACGGGGACGACCTTGACGATCATCGGCGACGGCCGGCGTCTTGTGGTACGAGGTGAGTTCACGGCATTTTCCTTGTGGTCGCTAGACCCGCGTCGACACCCGGAGCCGGGTCAGCCCCGCCGGCCGGAAGATCAGCAATGCGAGGAGCAGGGTCAGCCCGGCGAGCGTGGTGTAGAGCGAGCCGGCGAAGATGGTCGTCGCGGCCTCGATCAGGCCGAGGACGACGCCGCCGACGACGGTCAGCCCGATGCGGTCGAGCCCGCCGAGGATCGCCGCGACGAACCCCTTCAGGCTGAGGGTGAGGCCGCCGAGCACGGTGATGACGGACAGCGGCGTCTGCGCGATCGCGACGGTCCCCGCCGCCGCTCCGGCCAGCCCGAACGACAGCGCGGCCATGAGGGCCACGTTGATGCCGACCACTCCGGCGGCGAACGGGTTGACCGCGCAGGCGGTCACGGCCCGGCCGAGCATCGTCCGGTCGAAGAACGCCGTCAGCAGGACCACGATGACCACGGTCAGCGCGACCACCCAGAGGGCCTGGCGGGCGATCGTCGCGCCGCCGAGGTTGATCGCCGGGCCCGCGGTGAAGGCTTCCAGCTGGTACGCGCCGCTGCCGAAGACGATCTGCAGCAGGGACCGTACCGCGATGGCCACGCCGAGGGTCGCGATCACCTGCACCAGCAGCTGCTGGCGGCGGAGCGGCCGGATGGCCAGCGCGTAGACGAGCGTCGACGACGCGGCCGCCACGACGATCCCGAGAGGCACGGCCAGCCACAGCGGCAGCATCTTCGACAGCACCACCGCGGCGAAGGCCCCGATGAGCGCCAGGTCGCCCATGGCGAAGTTGATCACGCCGGTGATCCGGTGGATCACCACGAAGCCGATCCCGATCGCGCCATAGATCGACCCGTTGGTGACACCCGTGAGTATCACCTGGAGGATGTCCTGCGATGTCATATTCCTGACCCTGTCCATGGGGCGGGCGGCCGGGAGGGGGACCGGCCGCCCGCCGGGCTGTCATTCCTGGTTGAGGACGACCTCGCCGCTCTCCGACAGGCGTCCGGCCAGCCGGAAGGCTCCGTCGCGCACCTGCAGCAGGGCCAGGCCCTCGGTCCCCAGGCCGGAGTGGTCGGTCGGCGAGTAGCGGTAGACGCCGTTGACCAGGGCGAGTCCGCCGAGGTCGTTCTCCAGGGCGTCGCGGATCGCGGTGCGCGCGGCCTCCAGGTTCGACGGGTCCGGGTTGGTCTTCTTGATGGCCTCGGTGATCAGCGAGATCGCGTCCCAGCCGTTGCCGGCGAACTGGGTCGGCTCGGCCCCGTAGGCCGCCGTGAAGTCCTTGACCGCCTGGTACTGCGGGTCGTCCTCGGCCACGCTGTCCGACACCAGCGCCTTGGTGCCGACCACGTAGCGGCCTTCGACGGCGTCCTTGCCGACCTTGATGAAGTCGGGCGAGGCGGATCCGGGCTCGTAGACGAACTCGGCGTCGAAGCCGATCTGCTTGGCGTTCTGGGCGACGACCGCGCTGCCGGGCACCACGCCGAAGACGATGACGCTGTCCGGGTCGGCGCTCTT
The DNA here is from genome assembly GCF_040649575.1 of Nonomuraea sp. NPDC048916. Taxonomy (NCBI): domain Bacteria; kingdom Bacillati; phylum Actinomycetota; class Actinomycetes; order Streptosporangiales; family Streptosporangiaceae; genus Nonomuraea; species Nonomuraea sp. NPDC048916. The sequence continues at coordinate 20,276 of NZ_JBEZFS010000043.1, read as the reverse complement.
GAGCCGGGTGAGCTGCGGGACGAAGTCGGTGGCGTCGGGGTCGTGCAGTTCGCTGCCGGCCATGGTCAGCCCGTATTCGGCGGCGAGCGTGGGGACGGCCTTGGACTGCTGCTGGCCGTAGGCGTTGTTGGGGGCGAGCACCGCGACCGACTTGGCGCCGAGGCTCTTGGTGAACGACAGCATGGCGCGGGTCGAGCGGGTGATGTCCGGGAAGTTCTTGAACATCCACGTGGCCTCGTTGATCGGCTCGACGATGGCGGTGCCCGAGGCCATGCCGATCGCCGGGATCTTCAGGCCGGCGGTGACCGGCTTGATGGCGATGCTCGCGCTCGTGCCGCTGGGGCCGATCACGGCGAGGGCGCCGTCGCCGGCGAGCTTGCGCACGCCGCTCACGGCGTCGGACTCGCTGCTGCGGCCGTCGACCACGGTCAGCTTGAGCTCGCGGCCGTTGATGCCGCCGGCGGCGTTCACCTTCTCGGCGAAGGCCGCGGTCGACGCCTTCTCGGCCTCGCCGAGGGCGGCGTAGGAGCCGGTGAGGTCGACCAGGACGCCGAGGTGGTAGGGCGCGGCAGCACCGCCGCCGTCGGCCTGGCCGCCACCGCCGCAGGCGGCGAGGAGCAGCGGCACCAGGGCCGCGGCGGCGAGCCGCCACCGCCGAGACCGCAGGTGATCGGCGTCTCGGGACGCTGAATTACTCTTCACGAGATTCTCCCTTCCGGGCGGTCGCCGAGGGGGGCGGCCCGGGCGAACGAACGACCGTTCGTGCAACGTATCATGGGATTTAACAGGTCAAAAGGCTGGATTTAACGCACCCGAAATCGTTACTGTCCGGTGACATCCCGCCACCGGACAGTCCGTCAGCGGTCGGCCACGCAGCCGTTCACACACGTGCCGACGCCCTCGACGCGCGTGGTGACGACGGCGCCGGGGGCGAGCCGGAGATCCGACGCCGCCCCCACCCCTCCGGGAGTGCCGGTGAGCAGCACGTCGCCCGGCTGCCAGGCGGTGAACCGGCTCACGTAGCTCAGCACCGTGGCGGCGTCGAAGACCAGGTCGGAGGTGCGGCCGCGCTGCCGGACCACACCGTCGACCTCGCAGGTGACGGCGAGGTCGCGGGCGTGGTCCACCTCGTCCGGCGTCACCAGCTCGGGCCCCAGCGGCGTGCTGGCGTCGAACACCTTGCCCGGCAGCCACTGGCCGGCCCGCCACTGCCAGTCGCGCATCGAGATGTCGTTGGCGACGGTGTAGCCGGCGACCGCCGCCAGCGCCTCCTCGGGCCCGGCCCGCCACAGCGGCCGGCCGACCACGACGGCGAGCTCCGCCTCCCAGTCGACCTGGTCGCTGATCGACGGGATGACGAGCTCGTCGCGGGCGCCGGTCAGGGTGCTCGCGTACTTGCCGAACAGGTTGGGGTACGCCGGCGGCTCCCGCCCCATCTCCTCGATGTGCGAGCGGTAGTTCAGGCCGACGCAGATCACCTTGGCCGGGTTCGTGACGAGCGGCGCGTAGTCGGCGTCGGCCACCGCGACCTGGCCCGCCTCACGGCCCGATCCGGCGTCCGGGCGCCGCAGCATCGCCCCCACGTCGGGCTCGTCCAGGATCACGTAGACGTCGCCCTCGCGGCGGGCCGCGCGGGTGCCGTCACGGGTGCGCAGGGTCGCCCACCTCATCAGAACAGCCCCATCGAGCGCAGCCGGGTCTTCATGATCTTGCCGCTGTCGTTGACCGGGATGTGCTCCGGAGGCACGAAGGCGATCCGCTTGGGGATCTTGTAACCGGCCAGGTGCCCGCGGCACCACTCCTGCAGCTCCCCCGCGTCCAGCCTGGCGCCCTTCTTCAGGGCCACGACGGCGCACACCTCCTCGTCCCACTTCGAACTCGGCACGCCGATGATGGCCGCCTCGCTGATCGCGGGATGGGTGTAGAGCACCCGTTCGACCTCGGCCGAGTAGACGTTCTCGCCACCGGTCTTGATCATGTCCTTGGAGCGGTCGTGGTAGTAGAAGTAGCCGTTCTCGTCGCGGGAGGCCAGGTCGCCGGTGCGCAGCCAGCCGTCCTCGCCGAGCACCTCGGCGGTCTCCTTGGGCCGGCCGAAGTAGCCGTCCATGATGTTCGGGGCGCGCACGGTGATCTCGCCCACGACCCCGGGCGGCACCTCCTCGTCGCCGTCCACGGCGCGCAGGCGCACCTCGGTGAGCAGGAACTCCCGGCCGATGGAGCCGTCGATGTCCTCTCGGAACATGTCCTCCGGGCGCAGCCGGGTGACGATCGGGCCGCCCTCGGTCAGGCCGTACTGGTAGTAGATGCGCACGTGCGGCAGCGCGTCGCGGACGGCGGTCTTGTCGGGCAGCTTGAAGATCGCTCCGCCGACGTACATCCGCCGGTAGCCGGACCAGTCGTAGTCGGTGAAGACGCCGGCGGCGAGCAACCGGCGCACCATGTTCGGCACCAGGAAGCCGTTGGTCACACCCTCGCGCTGCACCACCTCGCCCACCTGGCGCTCGTCGAAGCGCCGCATCAGCACCGAGGTGGCGCCCAGCATCAGGTGCGGGACGAACCAGCACAGCAGCGACGCCGCGTGGAACATCGGCGCGATGAGCAGCGTGACGTCCGAGTGCTCCATGTCGGTGTCGATGATCTCGTTCAGCCCGTTGCCGACCGCGCTGCGCTCGGAGAGCATCACGCCCTTGGGGAAGCCGGTCGTGCCGCCGGTGAACATGATGACGTTGGTGGCGTCCATGTCGCCGGTCAGCTCGGGCTCGACCGGCTCGCCGAGGTAGCCCTCGTAGCCGGCGCCCTCCACGACCACGCGGCGCAGGTGGAGCAGCTCGCCGGTGTCCTGGGCGGCGCGCATCGTCCCGGCCCACTCCTGGTCGACGAAGGCGACCTGGGCCCTGGAGTCGTTCAGCCCGAAGACCAGCTCGGGCGTGGCCCAGCGCCAGTTGTACATGACCGGCACCGCCCCGGCGCACAGGACACCGAGGTAGACCTCCGCGACGAAGACGGAGTTGCCGGCCAGGATGCCCACCGTGTCGCCGCGCCGTACGCCGTCCGCGAGTAAACCGTCCGCCACCGCGTAGGCGCGGTCGGCGAGCTCGGCGTAGGTCACCCGTGAGGTGTCGTCCACGACGGCCGTGCGGCCGGGGTAGCGGCGCCGGTTGAGCCGGAGAAAATCAGCGATTGTGCGCATGTTCAGCCTTGTCTGTCTGCCCGTGTGGTGGCGGCGAGGTCACTCGATGACCACGAGTGTGTCCCCCGGCGACACGCCGGCTCCCACCGCCACCCGGATCTCCGTCACCCGGCCCGCCTTGCCGGCGGTCACGGGATTCTCCATCTTCATGGCCTCAAGGACGCATACCACGTCGCCGGCGCCCACCTCGGCTCCGACCCGGGCGGACACGGCCGCGATGGTGCCCTGCATGGGCGCCCGGACGATCCCGTCCGACGATCCCGACATCCCGGCGGCACGGCGCGGGCCCGACGCCGACGGCGGCGGCGCGGTGGCCGGCGCCGCGGCCACTCCGGCCGCCCGCTCGGCGTGGAACGGGATCCAGTGCTCGCGCCCGGCCACCAGCACGATCGACCGGTCCGGCTCGGCGGCGGCCTCGGCCGGCCGGGTCTCGGGAGCCGGGGAGGCCAGCGACTCCTTCAGCCCGGCGTCGGTCTCCAGCCAGGTGGTGTGGTGGGAGTCGGCGGTGAACACCGGGTGCCGCAGCACCGCCAGGTGGGCGGGCCGGGTGGTCGCCACCCCGGCCACCCGCAGCTCCTCCAGCGCCCGCAGCGCGCGGGCGATCGCCGAGGGGCGGTCCTTGGCGTGCACGACGAGCTTGCCGAGCAGGCCGTCGTAGTACTCGCTGACGACATCGCCGGCCTCGTAGCCGCTGTCGAACCTGACCCCGTAACCGAGGGGCGGGCGCAGCTCGGCGACGGTGCCGGGGGTCGGCCGGAACAGCCCGTCGGCCGGGTCCTCGGCGTTGATCCGCATCTCCAGCGCGTGACCGCGCACGGCCACGTCCGCCTGGCCGAACGACAGCGGCAGCCCGGCGGCCACCCGCAGCTGCTCGGCGACGAGGTCGATGCCGGTGACCAGCTCGGTCACCGGGTGCTCGACCTGCAACCGGGTGTTCATCTCCAGGAAGTAGAACGCGTCGTCCTCGACCAGGAACTCCACCGTGCCGGCGCCGACGTAGCCGACGGAGGCGGCCAGCGCCACCGCGGCGGCGTCCATGGCCTGCCGGGTGGCCTCGGAGATCACCGTGCAGGGGGCCTCCTCGATGAGCTTCTGGTGCCGCCGCTGGACGGTGCAGTCGCGGTTGCCGGCGGACACGACGGCGCCGTGCCTGTCGGCGATGATCTGCACCTCCACGTGGCGGGGACGCTCCAGGTATCGCTCCAGGTAGATCTCCGGCTGCCCGAAGTAGGCCTGGGCCTCGCGCCGGGCCGCGGCCACGGCGTCGTCGGCCTCGGCGTCGTCACGCACGATCCGCATGCCGCGTCCGCCGCCGCCGTACGACGCCTTGACGGTGATCGGGTAGCCGTGCCGGGCGGCGAAGGCGCGCACGTCGTCGCCGGAGGCGACGGGCCCGTCGCTGCCGGGGACCAGCGGGACCCCCGCGGCCGCGGCGGCCTTCCTGGCCGAGACCTTGCTGCCCATGACGGCGATGGCCTCGGTGCCCGGCCCGACGAACTCCCGGCCGGCCTCGATCACGGCCTCGGCCAGCGCGGTGCTCTCGGACAGGAACCCGTAGCCGGGGTGCACGGCGTCGGCCTGGCTCTCGGCCAGCACCTTCATGATCAGTTCGACGTTCAGGTAGGTGTCGGCCGGCGACGTCCCCGGCAGCGCGTACGCCTCGTCGGCGAGCCGGACGTGCAGGGCGCCCGCGTCGGCGGCGGAGTGCACGGCGACCGACCTGATGCCGAGGTCGCGGCACGCGCGGATCACCCGGACGGCGATCTCACCGCGGTTGGCGACGAGGACCTTGCCGAACAGGGGTTCGGGCGTGCTGCTGGCGGGTGAGGCGGGCGAGCTGTTGGCGGGTGAGGTCACGTCGTGTACTCCGAGGAGGGAAGGTCCACATCGTCGAGGTTGACGACGAGGTTGTCCGGCGTCCGGGCGGTCATCCAGACCAGCTCGGTGTCCGCGCTGCGGTTGCACTCGATGTGCGGCATCCACGGCGGCACGTGCACGAAGTCCCCCTCCTCCAGGTCGTAGTAGTCGCGGTAGCCCTCGCCGAAGTAGATGCGGGCCCTGCCCCTGAACACGAAGCCGGCGGTCTCGGCTTCGGCGTGGTGGTGGGGCACCGAGCGGTAGGCGGGCTCGTTGCTGACCTTGCCCAGCCATATCGCCGACGCGCCCACTCCACGGTGGACGCCGGCCACGCGGATCGCGCCGGCGCTCTGGCCGGTGTCCGCCGTGATGTCCGCCGCCGCGATCCGGGTCGGGCTGAGGTCGAAACGGAGCCGATCCACGGTGTGTCCCTCCTTTGACAAACGAGCGATCGTTCGTATTCTTGGTCCATGCGAACTCCCATGTCAAGACACCCCCTGATGGAGCTCTGATGAGGCCGTACAAGTCCCTGCTGTTCGTGCCGGGCCATCGCGGGGACTGGGTCGACAAGGCCGTCCGCGCCGGCACGGACGCGGTGATCCTCGACCTGGAGGACGCGGTCCCCGAGCACCTCAAGGCGGAGGCCAGGCAGACGGTGGCGGAGTCGGTGGCCCGCCTGCACGCCGAGCATCCCGAGGTGGGCGTGCTCGTCCGCCCCAACGCGCTGGGCACGCCGCACGTGGGCAGGGACCTGGCGGCGGTGGTGCGGCCCGGCCTCGACGCGCTCCTGCTGCCGATGATCTACACGGCCGAGGACGTCGTCCGCTACGACGCGCTGGTCGGCTACTTCGAGTCCGAGCAGGACGGCCTGGACGCCGGCTCGGTGCACCTGGTGCCGACCCTGGAGACGGCCAGGTCGGTGGCCAACTGCGAGGAGCTGGCGGTCGCCACCCCGCGTGTGGCCTCGCTGCTGGTCGCGGCGGCCAAGGGGGCGGACATCGCCCGGGAGATCGGCTTCGAGTGGACGCTCGAAGGACTGGAGACGCTGCACCTGCGCAGCCGGGCGCTGATCGCCTGCCGCGCCGCCGGGATCACCCATCCGATCTGCGGCATCTGGCAGGACGTCTCCGACCTTGACGGGCTCGCCGTGTTCTCCGCCCAGAACCACCGGCTCGGCTTCCGCGGCCAGGTCCTGCTGCACCCCTCGCACGTGCGGACGATCAACGCGACGTACGGCCTCGACGAGCAGGAGCTCGACCGCTACCGCCGGATGGTCGCCGCCTTCGAGGCCGCCGAGGCCGAGGGACGCGCCGCGGTGCTGTTCGAGGGCGAGCACATCGACATCGCCCACGTGCAGACCGCGCGCCGGCTCCTGGAACACGCGGGCCGGAGCTGACCGACCCGACGACCCCGGCCCCCGCCACACGGGGTCCGCATCGAGAGATTGGCACGTTGATGGATCGAGGACCGCTGAGCGGGGTCCGCGTCGTCGAGCTCGGCGGGCAGGGACCGGTGCCGTTCTGCGCGATGACGCTGGCCGACCTGGGCGCCGAGGTGATCACCGTACGGAGGCCGGGCCCAGCCGCGCCGACCAACCCGCACAACCCGGTGATCGACCGGGGGCGGCGGTTCGTCGCGGTGGACCTGAAGTCGCCCGACGGGGTGGCCGTGGTCAGGCGGCTCGCCGGACGGGCCGACGCGGTCCTGGAGGGCTTCCGCCCGGGTGTGCTCGAACGCCTCGGGCTGGGGCCCGGCCACCTCCTGGCCGAGAATCCGGCGCTGGTCTACGGGCGGATGACCGGCTGGGGCCAGGACGGCCCGCTCGCTCAGCGCGCCGGGCACGACATCAACTACATCGCGCTCACCGGCGCCCTGCACGGCATCGGCCAGGCCGGGGGCCCGCCGGTGGTGCCCGTCAACCTGGTCGGCGACTACGCGGGCGGGGCCCTCTACCTGGCGCTCGGCGTCACCTCCGCGCTGCTGTCGGCCCGCGCCACCGGCCGCGGCCAGGTCGTCGACGCGGCCATCGTCGACGGCGTGGCCGCCCTCATGAGCATCGTGTACGGCCTGTCGGCGGCCGGCCGCTGGACCGGAGAGCGCGGCGTCAACCTGCTGGACGGCGGCGCCCCCTTCTACCGCGTCTACCGGTGCGCCGACGGCGAGCACGTCGCGGTCGGGGCCCTGGAGGAGCCGTTCTACCTGGACCTGCTCGACGGGGTCGGCCTGGGCGGGCGCGATGATCTGGTCACCGGCCGGCTCGACCGGTCACGCTGGCCCGCGATCGAGGAGGCGTTGTCCACGGCGTTCGCGGCGTACCCGCGCGCGCACTGGGAGGCCGTGTTCGCCGGCCGCGACGGCTGCGTCACGCCGGTGCTGTCGGCGCGGGAGGCCCAGCACCACCCGCACCTCGCGGCGCGGGGCACCTACGTCGACGGTCACGCCGCCCCGGCGCCGCGCTTCAGCGGCACCCCTGCGGCCGGCGCCCCGCACGTCGAGCCGCGGGAGTGTGACGTGCGGGCGTTGCTCGCCGATCACGACCTTTCTCCTTCCGAGATCGACCGGCTGCTCGCCGACGGCGTGGTCGCGCCGGCGCTCTGGTGATCCCGGCCCGACCACGGTGGCGCGCCACCGGCGTGCTGGTGAGCCCGGCCCGAGCGGGGAGGCGCGCCACGGGCGTGCTGGTGGGCTCGGCTTCAGGTCGCCTGCGCGCTTGCCGCGCGGCCCTTGCGGAAGTCCCAGGTGCTGATGTTCCGCGGCTCCACGCGCAGCCAGGCGTGCCGGCCCTGCCTGCGCACGTGGCGCTGCTCCGGGTACTTGCCGGAGAACAGCCGCTCGGCCTCGGCCAGCTCCGGGGTCACCTCCCCGGACCACGGCACGTCACCGACCACCGCCGCCACGCCGCGGATCTCCACGCCGCGCAGCTCGCCGTAGTCGTGACCGGCGTCCACCACCAGGCCCACGCGCGGATCGGCGGTCAGCTCGGCGAAGCGGCGGCTGCCGACCAGCGAGCACAGCCAGATCGCCGACCCGTCCCAGACGAACCAGAGCGGGCTGACGTGCGGCTGGCCGTCCGCGCTGACCGTGGCCACCCTGCAGGTGCGCTCGGCGGCGAGGAAGGCGTCCAGCTCCGCCGCCGTCATGGCCAGCCGCCGGCCGTGACGCAGCGCGGGCCGCGGCTCGGCCCCGGCCCGCTCCGGCGTCCGGGCCTCGCCCGTCACCGGCCGTCTCCGGAGGGCTCGCGCCGGGCCGCGGGCGGCAGCGCCGCCGCGATGGCGATCTTCACCGAGTCGCCGAGGGCCGCCCCGTGTGGGGAGGGAGTGAATGACAGCGATGACATGGTTGACTCCTAACGATCGTTCGTTAGCATACTGTCATAGACCACGAACTGTGGAAAGGACCACCGTGAGCCGCGCCACCTGCCTGTTCGGCATCCACCTGCCGCCCAACGAGCTCGACACGGACGGGCTGGGACTGCGCGACCTGGCCACGCTGGCCGAGCGGCACGGGTTCGAGAGCCTGTGGGTCAGCGACCACACGGTCCTGGTGGAGAACCCCCGGTCGCGCTACCCCTTCAGCGAGTCCGGCGAGTTCTACCTCCCGCCGGACACCGACTGGTACGACTGGGTGGTGACGCTCTCGTTCGTCGCCGCCGCCACCACTGCCATCAGGCTCGGAGTCGGCGTCGCGGTGCTCCCGCACCGCCATCCGGTGCTGCTCGCCAAGCAGCTCGCGACGCTCGACCGGCTCAGCGGCGGCCGGGTCAGCCTCGGCGCCGGGGCCGGCTGGCTGGCCGAGGAGTTCGACGCGCTCGGGGTGCCGTTCGCCGGCCGCGGCAGGCGGGTCGACGCGGCGATCGAGCTGATGCGGGCGACCTGGACGGGCGCGCCGCCGCCCGGTGAGCACGGCCCGTTCAGCGTGCCGCCGGGCGTGCGCACACGGCCGGTCCCGGTCCAGGGCCACGTGCCGATCCTCATCGGCGGCGAGTCCCCCGCCGCGCTGCGCAGGGCCGTCGTCCAGGGCGACGGCTGGTTCGGCACCATCGCGGGCGGCCGGATGACGCCCGAGCATCTGAAGGACGTCGTGGGCACGCTGCACGCCAACGCCGAGCGGGCCGGCAGGGAGCCGCGCGACGTCGACGTGACCCTGCGGGTGGCCGCCAGGTCGGGGGACGTCTTCACCTCCGCCTTCGAGGACTACCTGCGCCGCCTCGCCGAGGCCGGGGCCACCCGGCTCACCTTCGACCTCAGCTGGCGCTCGGCGACGCGCGCCGACGAGATCCTGCACCGGCTGCGCGCTCTGGGTGATGCGCTGTGACGCGCCGGCCGCAGTATCGTCCTTGTCGGCCCGTCGGGCCGATCTTCGACACTCCCTTCGACGGAGAGGAACGGTTTGATGGCCGAAACCAGTAGAGGCACCCGTGCCGGCACCGTCCCCACCGCGCTCGCCATCCGCAACGCGGCCGTGGAACTCTTCTACCGCCAGGGCTTCGAGGCCACCTCGCAACGGCAGCTGGCCGACGCGGTCGGCCTTCAGGTGGCCAGCCTGTACAACCACATCAAGAGCAAGGAGCAGCTGCTCGCGTCGATCATGAAAGACGTGATGGAGCAGCTCATCGCCGCCACCGAGCGCGCGGTCCAGGCCGCCGCGACCCCTGAGGAGCGGTTGCTGGTCTTCATGGGCGAGGGCATCAGGTTCCACGCCGAGCACCGCCTGGAGGCACTGGTCGGCAACACCGAGCTGCGCTCGCTGTCCGACGGCAACCGGGAGACGGTGATCGAGCTGCGCGACCGCTACGAGCACCTGCTGGAGTCGATCCTCAAGGAATGCGTCAGGAACGGCAGCGTCCAGGTCCCCGACACCAAGATGGCGGCGTTCGCGGGCGTGGCCATCTGCGTCCACGTCGCCTCGTGGTACCGGGAGAACGGGCGGCTGCCCCTGGACGAGGTCATCGGCTCGCTGCTGGCCGCCTACGCGCCCACCGCCACACTGGAGAGAGCATGATCAAGGTCGTCGCCTTCATCCGCCGTAAGCCTCACCTCAGCCGCGCCGAGTTCCTGCGGTTCTGGCAGGAGGAGCACCCTCCGCTCGTGCTGAAGCTGCCCGGCCTGCTCGGATACCGGCAGAACCCGGCGATCGAGCACCGCAAGCGGTGGCCCTGGGACGGCTGCGCCGAGCTGTGGTTCGATGACGTGCGCGCGGTGGCCGTCGCCTTCGACAGTCCGGAGGCGGTGCCGCTGCGCGCCCACGAGGAGCACTTCATCGAGGAGCTGGACTGGTTCCTGGCCTCGGAGACGCTCGTGCTGCCGCCCTCCAAAGCGTCTTGACGAACGAGCGTTCGTAGGTAATTCTGGTCACGCAGGTTTCTGACGTGCGCGGACGCCGTTCCCGGGACCCCGTTCCCGCCACTGCCCGCCCGCACCGTGTCTGATGGGACGAACAAACATGACTTCCGCGGTTCCCCTCGATCCCGCACCTCCGGCCGATCTCCACGAGGAGCTTCAGGCCCGCATTCGCGCCGCCCGGCTCGGTGGCAGCGAGAAGAACCGCCAGAAGCACGTCGCGGCCGGCAAGCTCCTCGTCCGCGACCGGCTCAAGCTGCTGCTCGACGACATCGAGGACTTCGAGGACGGCCTGCTCGCCCGGCATGCCGACGGCCTGCCCGGTGACGGCGTGGTGACCTGCGTCGGCACCGTCGACGGCCGCCGGGTCTGTGTCATCGCCAACGACTACACGGTCAAGGCCGGCACCTGGGGCAAGCGCACGTTCGAGAAGATCACCCGGATGCAGCTCCTCGCCGACGAGCTCGGGCTGCCGCTCGTCTACCTCGTCGACGCGGCGGGAGCCCGCATCGACGAGCAGTTCGAGAGCTACGCCGGCCGCCACGCCTGGGGCAACATCTTCTACAACCAGGTGCAGATCTCCGGCCGGGTGCCGCAGATCTGCGCCCTGTTCGGGCCGTCGCCCGCCGGCTCCGCGTACGTCCCCGCGCTGTGCGACGTCATCATCATGGTGCGCGGCACCGCCACGGCCTACATCGGCTCGCCCCGGGTGGCCGAGATGGTCACCGGGGAGTCGGTGACGCTGGAGGAGATGGGCGGCGCCGACCTGCACAGCCGGGTCTCCGGGCTGAGCGATCTGCTCGCCGAGACCGAGGAGGAGGCCATCGCGGCGATCCGCCTCTACCTGTCCTACCTGCCGTCGTCGTGGGAGGCCGACCCGCCCAGGGCCGCGGCCCGCGCCCCCCGCCCGGCCGAGGACCTGCGCGCCATCGTCCCCGAGAACCAGGCCACGCCGTACGACGTGCGCGACCTGATCGACGCGGTCGTCGACTGCGACTCCTTCTTCGAGCACAAGGAGCTGTTCGCCCCCGAGCTGGTCACCGGGTTCGCCCGGCTGGACGGAGCACCCGTCGGCATCGTGGCCAACCAGTCGGCGGTCAAGGCGGGCGTGCTGTTCAGCGACTCCTCCGACAAGGCCGCCCGGTTCGTCTGGATGTGCAACGCCTACAACGTGCCGCTGCTCTTCCTCGTCGACGTACCCGGCTACATGCTCGGCACGGTGGCCGAGCGCGAGGGCATCATCCGCCATGGCGCCAAAATGCTCTTCGCGGTGGCCGAGAGCAGGGTGCCGCGCATCGCCGTCATCGTCCGCAAGGCGTACGGCGGAGGCTACCTCGGCATGTCCGGCAGCCCGATGAACCCCGACGCGGTGCTGGCCCTGCCCACCGCCAAGCCGGCCCTGCTCGGCCCCGAGGCGGCCATCGCCGGCATCCACTTCAACCGGGTGATGGCGATCGAGGACGAGAAGGAGCGGCAGAAGCTCGTCACCGACCTGCGCGCCGAGTACGAGGAGCAGATCGACGTCTTCCAGATCGCCAACGAGAACGCCGTCGAGGCGGTCGTCGGCTACGAGGATCTGCGGCGCGAGCTGATCCAGCGGTACGACGTCTACCGGCGCAAGCGCAAGACGGCGCCGGCCCGCCGCAACGGCGTCTACCCCGTCTGAGCCCGCCGGCCCCGCAGGCCCCCCGGAACCCGCCGAAGACCCGCAGTCCGATCCGACGTCTGGGAGCAGGAAGCAATGAGACCCGTCACCGACAGCCTCGGCGCGCAGGCCGATCCCGTCAGCGACACCCCCGAGCGCGCCGAACTTCGGGCGGAGCTTCGCCGGCTGATCGCCGCGACCAGCCCGGCCGATCAGGTGCTCCGGCTGGACGAGAAGGAGCAGTTCGACGACGAGCTGTTCGAGCGGCTGCGACAGCTCGGCGTGCACGCCGTGGGAGGGCATCCCGACCACGGCGGCCTCGGCGACATCCGCGACCAGATCGCCGTCATCGAGGAGCTGGCCGCCGGTCCCACCTCCATGGCGGTCTACATGGTCGTCCACTACATGATCACCCACATCCTCAGCACCAACGGCTCCCCGGAGCAGCGGGCGGAGTGGCTGGACCGGCTGCACACCGGCGGGGCGAAGATGTCCTTCGCCCTGTCCGAGCCGGCGGGCGGCACGGACATCGCCCGCGTCATGCGCACCACGGCCCGGCGCGACGGCGACGACTGGCTGCTGTCCGGCCAGAAGACCTGGATCTCCGGCGCGCTGCGGGCCGACGCGCTCGTGGTCCTGGCCCGCACCTCGGCGGGCGAGGCCGCGGCCGTCGACGGCGTCACGATGTTCCTGGTGCCGGCGGGCTCCCCCGGCCTGCAGGTCCGCGAGCTCGCCACGGTCGCCGTCCACGGGCTCGACACCTGCGAGGTGTTCTTCGACGACGTGCGGGTGCCCGGCAGCGCGGTGATCGGGACCGTCGGCTCCGGCTTCCGCCAGGTGGTCGCCACCCTGAACCGCGAGCGTGTCAACGCCGCGGCCGGGGCGATCGGCGCGGCCACCGGGGCGCTGGACGCGGCGGTGGAGTACGCCCGCGAGCGCGAGGCGTTCGGCTCGACCCTGGGCTCCTTCCAGGCCGTGCAGCACCGGCTGGTCGACGGCGCCCTCGCCATCGAGGCGGCGCGCTCGCTGCTGGCCCGGGCGGCCGCCGTGGAGGCCGCGGGCGGGCGGGCCGACCTGCTGTCGTCGATGGCGAAGATCGCCGCGTCGGAGGCGGCGGTGAAGGTGACCCAGGACGGCATGGAGATCCTCGGCGGCGCCGGGTTCAGCCGGGAGTTCCCGATGCAGCGCTGGTTCAGGGACGTCCGGCTGTGGGTGTTCGCGCCGCTGGCCAACGACATGGTCCGCAACTACCTGGGCGAGCGGCTGCTCGGGCTGCCCCGCTCGTTCTGACCGCTCACGCGGTGAGGGCCGGTCCCCGTCCGGGGGCCGGCCCTCACCGGTGTCAGGCGCGCGTCACGGCGCCTTGGCGGCCACCAGGAGCACGCTGTCGAACGTCATCACGTCCTCGTCGCTCTGGTTGACCACCGTGTAGGAGAGCGACACCACGAACTGCCCCTCGCGCTTGGACGGCCGCACGTCGGCGACCTTCACCACGACCTTGATCGTGTCGCCGATCAGCACCGGGGCGAGCGCGCGCAGCTCGTTCATGCCGAGCCAGGCCAGCGTGCGCTCGTGGTCGATCACGTCGGTCTGGGTGCTCAGCCCGAGCGCGAGCGCCAGCGTCAGCGGCCCGTGGGCGATCCGCTGGCCGAACCGGCTGCGCGCGGCGTACTCGCGGTCGGTGTGGATCGGCAGCCAGTCGCCGGTCAGCGAGGCCCACGAGACGAGGTGCGTCTCGGTGACGGTGATCGCCTTGGTGGTGACCGTGTCACCGGCCCGGTATCCGGACGCCGCGCCGCCCTCCGGGCTGCTTTCCGGACCGCTTTCCGTGCTGCTCATCGTGCCTCCTGTGGGCGATGGTCGTGGTAGCGGACGACGCCGCCGGATTCCTCGCGCCCGCAGCGCCCGCCGGCCGCGAGCACGTCGAGGTGCGCCGCGGTCTCGCAGACGGCGAGCATCTGGTTGACCGGGTCGAGGTCGCGGAACGGGCGTTCGCGCCTCGTCCAGCCCAGCCCGCCCGCGATCTCGAACGCGGTGCGGGGCCGGCCGCCCAGCAGCGCCGCGCAGGCGTCCAGCCGCTGCTCGTGGTGGGCCAGCAGCTCGGCGACCCGCGCGTGGGTGCTGGAGCGCACCGGCCCATGGGCCGGGAGCATCAGCCGGTCGGGCAGGTCCAGCACCGCGCGCAGCGAGCACATGAAGTCGTGCAGCGGCAGCGCCCCGGGCCTGCTCTCGTAGCCGATCGACGGCGTGATCTGCGGCAGGACATGGTCTCCGGTGAACAGCATCCCGCGGCCCGGGTCGTCGAAGACCACGTGCCCCCGGGTGTGCCCGGGGGTGTGCAGGGCACGCAGCCGGGTGCGGCCGACCTCGAACAGCCGGCCGCCGGGGATCCACTCGTCCGGCGGCTCCCACTTCGCGGAGTCGCGGTCCCTGCCGTAGCCGGCGGCGTCCAGCGCGGCGACGACCACCTCGGCTCCGTGCAGGCGCAGCTGCGCGAGCTGCGTCTCGCCCTCCATCTCCTCGGCGGCGTGCAGGGTCTCCAGGGAGGGCCGCTCACCCTCGCCGAGGTGCAGCAGGCATCCGCTCTCGCCGCGCAGGGTCACGCCCTGCGAGTAGTGGTCGACGTGCACGTGCGTCACCAGCACGTCGCCGATGTCGTCCACGGTGCGGGACAGGGAGGCCAGCGCGTCGCCGAGCAGGGCCCGGGATTCGGGCATGGCCCAGCCCGCGTCGATCAGGGTCAGGCCGTCCTCGCCCTCCAGGACGTAGACGTTGACCGCGCGGAGGCCGTCCTCCGGGATCGGCAGCGGGACCCGGTGCACTCCGGGAGCGATCTGGTAGACGCCCGGCTCCTCCCAGGCATGCCGATCTGTGTCGTCGATCCGTTCGGCCCGCCTCATCTCACCGGCTCCGCCGTGCGATCCGCCGTGCGATCCGCCGTGCGATCCGCCCTGAGATGCGCCGGCCCGCCCGCCTTCCGGCCACCTGTCCCCGCCACCGTACGGCGCTCCTCCGCGCATGAATCCGTCAGCGCCAACACCTCCGAACAATCGATCGTTCGTATCACGATAGCCGTTGCCGCCCGGCGGGAACAAGGCACCCCAGCCCTTGCTAGCGATCGTTCGTTCGTCCACCTATACTGGCGTTATATCCGCAATCGTGAGGAGAACGCCGTGGGCCTGTGGTTCGAGGAGCTCGTTCCCGGACTGGAGATCGAGCACCAGATCCGGAGAACCGTCACCGAGACGGACAACACCCTCTTCAGCACGCTGACGATGAACCCGCAGCCACTGCACCTGGACGAGGAGTTCGCCAAGGAGTCGGAGTTCGGGACCCGGGTGGTGAACGGCCTCTTCACGCTCTCCCTGGTCATCGGGCTGAGTGTGACCGACATCTCGCTGGGCACCACGATCGCCAACCTCGGCTACGAGGTCGTGGAGATGCCGGCGCCCGTCTTCCACGGCGACACGATCCGGGTGACCTCCACCGTGCTGGAGGCCCGGGAGTCCAGGTCGCGGCCCACCCAGGGCATCGTCAAACTGGAGCACCGCGGCCTGAACCAGCGCGGCGAACTGGTCAGCCGCGTGGTGCGCAGCGCCCTGTTCCACAAGCGCCCCGCGGCCTGACCCGGCCGCCCGACCCGGCCGCCCGACCGGGCCGCTACGGCGCGTACGAGCCGGTGAACGTGTGGGTGCCGGCTCCGACCTCCGCCGGGATGGCGTCCGGGCAGGGCAGGTCCACCTCGGCGACGGCGCCCGGCGGGACCGTGGCGGTGACCGTGAGGATGCCGCCGGCCAGCGTCCAGGCGACCGACGCCGGGCCGTAAGGGGTGTCCAGCTCGGCCGAGGCGTGGGTGAGGCCTCCTCCCGGGCGCGGGGCGACGCGCAGCCGCCGGTATCCGGGGGCCGCGGGAGCGAGCCCGGCGACCGTACGGTGCAGGAAGTCGGCGACCGCGCCCAGCGCGTAGTGGTTGAAGGAGGTCATCTCAGCCGAGCAGCACCACGGGCTGGACGAGCAGGCCCGCGCCCTGGCCACCAAGCTGGAGATCCGGCTGCCGGTCCGGCCCACCGACGCCCAGCAGGAGTGGATGGCCGACATCTCCCGCCAGTCGGGCCGGAAGTACGACGTCACGTACGTGAAGTGGCTGCGGCTGGCGCACGGCCAGATCTTCGGCCTGATCGGCGCGGTGCGCGGCAGCACCCAGAACACCCTGATCCGGCGCTTCGCCGAAGCCTGCAACGCGGCGGTGCTGAACCACCAGCGCCTCCTGGAGAGCACCGGCCTGGCCGGTCCCGAAGCCTTCCCCACGCCGCCCGAGATCTAGCGGGCCGGCCGCTCTCGCGGGCGCGCGCCGGTGGAGCGGGCCCGGTGAGGCGGGCGCTTCCGCCCGGCCGCCTCGTGTTCTCGACAGTGTCACGTCCGCCGGGGCCATCGCCCGTGCTGGGGCCGGCTACCCGCACATCGAGATGCGCGGGGTCTCAGGATCGACCGCAGGTCGCGGGGCAGAATGTGACCTCGGGGTAGCGTGATGATGGCTTGTCCAGGAGGGGTTGTCGTTGTGATTTCAGGTGCTGGTCGAGGAAGGCCGCAACGTAGGTGCGGGTGAGCTCTGCGCCACGGGCCGCGGGCAGCATGCCGGGGAGAGGTTCGAGGCCGATGACGTCTGCCACCAGCGGGATATCGGTGAAGGACTGGTGTTCGGCGTCCGACAGCACGAGCCAGCGCTTCCACCCGGTCAGCAGCTTCCAGTCACGGTCCCACGAATTGTCGCGGCCGCCCGGGACATGCTCTTGCGAACCCAGGAACATGAACGGCCGGGAGAGGCCGCTCTTGGGGATGCGCGCGTGGGTGGTGCCGTCCATGTCGATCCCGGCGCGGATGCGCGGGTCCTTGACCATGGCCGGCACGGTGCTGGCCCCGCCGATCGACTGGCCCACCATCGCGATCCTTTTGCGGTCGATCAGGTCGGAATGCTTCCACTTGGAGGTCAGCTGGTCGAGGACGAAGGAGACGTCGGCGGCCCGGCCCTGGACCAGCCCGGCGCCGAAGCCCGGGTCGGTGTCGCTGTCGCAGGCGAGGCATTCGGCGACCCGCCCGTCGGAGAGGGTGGTGGCGTAGCTTTCGTAGGTGTGGTCGATGCCGGCCACGACGTACCCTCGGCTGGCCAGGTCCTCGGCCAGCGACGTGAGGGTGCTCATCGGCTTGGTGAAGCCGGGGGAGAGCACCGCCAGCGGAAGCTCGCGCCCCGCGGGGTCGGCGTCCTGGACGGCGTTGGTCCGTGTCCTGCTCAGCGTGTCGTACGGCGTGCTCGCGATCCCCGAGCCCTTCAGGAGCAGCTCCGACTCCTTCGGCGTCATGTACGGAGCACGCTGCCCGTCGCGTTGCTCGGTCGGATACCACAGGGTGACCTTGAGCTCCCTGGCTTGCACGTCGAGGTTCCAGGGATCGGGGCGGGAGGTGTCCGTCAGATGCAGGACGGTGGTGCCGACCGGGTGGGCGCCGGTGGGAGCGGGCAGGGTGGCCGGGCCGGCGGGCGTGGCCGACGGCGCGGCGGCTCTGGGCGGGGTGGGCGCGGAGCAGGCGGACGCGGCGAGGACGGCCAGTCCTGCGGCGACGGCCAGGATCTGTCTCAATGGGAGGTCCGTTCACTTGTGCAGCAAGGTCAGGGCCTTGGCCAGCGCGAGGTCGCGCCCGGCGGCCGCGTCCTGCGGGGTCAGGGGCACGTAGTGGTCGGGCGGCACGCCGATCCGGTCGATCACCTCGCGATTGGGCCCCAGGTGGTGCTTGGTGGGGAAACTCAGGAGGGTGTGGTTGCGGAGCAGGTACGCCTGCGCCGGGCCGGAGATCACGCCGGCGGTTCTGGTGCCGACCAGTTGGCCGATGCGCAGGTCCTTGACCGCGGAGCTGAAGTGCTCGCAGGCCGAGGCGCAGTCGCGGTCGGTGAGCACCACCAGCGGCAGTCCGAGCAGCTCGACGGTGTCGTCGGTCCACCCGGTTTCGCACGTGCCGTCCACGGTGCACTGGTAGGCGGTGGCCTTGCCATGGACGAACGCGCTCAGCAACCGGATCGCCTCCGTGGGGCTGCCGCCGCCGTTGCCGCGCAGGTCCAGCACGACGCCGGCCAGTGTCCGGCCGGTACGCAGCCTGGAGATCGCCCGCAGCACCCGGTTCGCGGAGTCGGTGAATCCGGTCATCCGTACGTAGGCGACGTCGTCGTCCAGCAGCTTCGACCGCACCACCTGCAGACTGGCCAGATCCCGCGGGTAGAGGCCGGGCTTGAGCGTCACGCTCCAGCGGCGGCCGGTGGCCTGCCGCAGCAGCCGCAGCCGCACCGGCCGCGCGTCCGGGTGCTCGGGGTAGAGGGCGGTGATCGCGGGGCCGGCCTTGCCGTCGGCGAAAGGCGCCGATCCGTTGATCGATTCGATGATGTCGCCTGGGCGCAGGCCCGCCGCCTGCGCCGCGCCACCCTCCACGGTGGTGACGAACAGCGGCGGGAGGGCGACGCCGGGGTCGTCGTTCACCTGCGAGGCACTGACGTTCGCCTCGAACCCCAGGCCGTATCCGTCACCGTCGTAGTAGTCGAGCGGCCGCTCGGGTTGGTGCGCCCAGCGGGCGTGGTTGTCGCCGAGGCCGGCCACCATCGCCTCGAGGGTGACGACGGCCAGCTTGTCGCGCAGGTCGGGAACCTGGTCGCTGATCTTCCGGTAGGCGGTCTCGAAGGCGGTCCAGTCGGCTTTGCGGTCACCGGTCAGCGCGGGCATGCCCGCCTCGGGCAGGTCGCGCCCGTTGCGGTTGAGCTCCTGCGTGAGGGCGACGAATCCGGCGGTCAGCAGCGAGCGGGCGTCCAGCGTGGCGCCGCTGTAGTAGTTGCCGAGGATGCAGAAGTACGCCTGCTCGATGGTGTCGATCGTGGTGGCCGTCTCCGCTTCGGGGGGCGCCTGGGGCGGCGCGCAGACCATACCGGCTGTCGTGCTCGCCGCCTGGCTGCGCGGCGGCGGCGGCGCGGTGCAGGCCGCCGCCAGGAGGAGGGCGAGCCCGGCGGCCGCGGTTCTGATGACGGTCATGACAGGCGTCTCCGGATCCACCAGAAGCAGAACCACGTGAGGCCGAGGGTGAGGAGGGTGTAGATCCCGGTCTCGATCCACTGGAAGGGCCAGAAGCGTTCGAGGGGCTGGTAGGTCGCCTGCTGCCGGTAGCCGAGCCGGTTGATCTCGGCCAGGCACGAGTTCATCCCCGGTGGTCCCGCTTGCAGTCCACAGGGTCCCGACGTCGTGGAGATCGGGATGGTCCGCGCGATCGTCGTCGACGGCCCCGAGACTCCATCGGGGCTGTCGGTGCTCGTACGTCCGGACGGATCGACCAGTTCGCTGGACAGGACCCAGGCGCCCGCGTGGCCGGGAACGGCCGACGTCCTCAGGAAGATTTGCAGGGATCCGCCTCTCGGCGCGCCGAGGCCGTCGATGTTCTCCCGGCCGAGCTCGAAGGTCCCGGTGGCCGGGGGCATCAGGTGGGGACGGACCAGCAGCGGCATGGCGAGCTGGATCGCGGCGAAGACGGCCAGGGTGAGGGCCATGGCGGGCAGCATGCGGCGTACCAGCATGCCCACGGTCACGCCGAGGACGAAGGCGAAGGCCGCGTACCCCATCGGGGCGAAGCCGCGCGCGCCGAACACCACGGGAGCCATCTGCGCCATTTCCGGCACGGCCGACTTGTCCAGGGGGCCGGACCACCAGGTCACCGCGAGGCCGCACACGCCGGCGGCGGCCATGGCCATCAGGCCGGTGAGCCCGAGCTTGACCGCCAGCCAGCGGCCGCGGCTGACGCTCTGGTTCCACACCAGCAGATGCGTGCCCGACTCCAGCTCCCGGGTGATCAACGGCGCTCCCCAGAAGAGCCCGACCAGCGCCGGCAGGATCAGCACGACGAGGGTGAGGGCCAGGAAGGGGATGTCGTACTCGCCGAAGAACCGGTCGAAGAAGTCGAGGCAGGTGTTGTCCGGGGTGCAGTCGACGATGCCGGCAGCGTAGCGGGAGGCCAGGTTCGGGCCGGTCAGGGCCAGCACGACGGCGAGGATGACGAGTACGGTGGCCATCATCGTGGCCGAGCCGCGGAACTGGCGCCAGGTCAGCCAGATCATCGCTGCACCTCCAGGACGGCTCGCCGGTTGTCGGCGGTGCGCTTGTCCATGTAGGCCAGGACGAGGTCTTCCAGGCTGAGCTGGGTGACCGTCCAGGCGGGGTCGTGG
>NZ_JBEZFS010000042.1:0-85688 GCF_040649575.1 Nonomuraea sp. NPDC048916 | reverse complement strand
CCCGGGTCGACACCGTCGGCGAAGGTGACCTTGGCCTTCTCCGTCGCGTAGTTGACCGTCGCGGTCACCCCGTCGAGCTTGTTGAGCTTGCGCTCGATCCGGTTGGCGCAGGAGGCACAGGTCATCCCGCCGATCGAGAGCTCGACCACGCCCTGGTGGTCGTCGGTGAGTGAGGACATCATCCTTCTCCTTTCTCTCGCTCAGTGCCCGTGGCCGTCGTTGCCGCTGGGCGTCGTCTCGGGGGCCGGCGCCATCGCCCGGCCGGTGCCGAGGGTGAAATCGGCCGTCCGGACCTCCCCCCCGTGCTGGAAGTCCAGGAACAGGCGGTAGTCGCCGTCGCTGGGCACCTCGGCGTAGAAGACGATCTCGGGTCCGGCCTTCGTCGTGCCGTCGCCCGGCTCGCCGTCCGGGTGGACGTGCAGGTAGGCCAGGTCTCTGGCGCGCAGGGCCACCAGATGGCCGTAGGCGCCGAGGTAGGGCTGCAGGTCGGTGACCGGCTCGCCGTCCTTGCTCACCTTCAGGGTGAGCCTGCTCGACTGCCCGGGGGTCAGCTCGCCGTCGAGCGTGACGGTGTAGCCGTCGACGTTCGCCGTACGGCTGGGCTTCGGCAGCGCCTTCGGCTCGTACTCCCCCGCCACCAGGAGGTCGGTGCCCAGTGTCAGCCCGCTCCCCCCGGCCGGGGCGAAGTCGGCGAACGCCCGGTACGCCCCGGGGCCGGGCAGCGTGAGCTTGACCGACCAGGTGCCGCCGCCCGCCTCGGCGGGGTGCAGGTGCTGGAAGGTGTCCAGGTCACGGGATACGACGATGAAATGGAGCTTCTTGTCGTGCTGCACCTGGTAGTCGGTGATCGGCCGGCCGTCGGGGCCGGTCACGGCGAAGCGGAAGTCTGTGGGCTCGCCGGTCCTGATCGTCGCGGTGAGCGGGGTGAGAGTGTAGCCCTTCTCGGACACTTGGAGCCCTCCGGGGGTATCGCTCGCCTTCTGCGGGGAGGCGGCCTGTTCATGGCCCGTGTCGTGCGTGGGCGTCGCCATGGCGGCGTGGTCCTCCGCCGGCGGCGCCTCGACCGGCCGGACCACCGTGCCCACGCCCAGGGCCCCGCCGAAGACCACGGCCAGCCCCAGGACATAGGAGCCGATCTTGACACCGGTGTTCATGACCGGCCCGCCACTTCATAGCCGGCCCGCTCGACGGCGGCCACGATCCGCGCCGGGTCGACGGCGCCGTCGCCGTCCACGGTCAGCGAGCCGGTGGCCAGGTCGACCTCGACGTTCGTGACGCCGGGCACCTCGTTCACCTCTTCCTTGACCGAGCCGACGCAGTGGCCGCAGGTCATGCCCTTCACGGTGTAGGTGGCTGTGCTCATGTCGATCTCTCCTCCATCGGGTCGGGAATGCGGCCAGGCGTACTTCGAGCGGCGAGGGGCGGATGAGCGCGCGGCCGCCGGGGTCGTCCCCGGCCGGCTCGGCCCACCTCCCGCCACGATCGCCGCCATCACCCGAACACTATACCCCCCCATGGTATTCCTGGCGTAGGCCGGCACGCCCCGACGCGACCCGGGCTCGATGGGGACCGCCGATCACGGCATCGGGCACCGCACGCGATCCGGCCTTTCCGCCTCACACCCGACCAGGGTATGGTGTGCGCTCTTCGCTATACCCATCCCCCGTATGGTTCAACGGATAGGGGCTTCCCCATGTCATCCACGGACATCGACACCGGTCACCGTGCCGGCCTCAAGGAGTGGCTCGGGCTGGCGGTGCTGGCCCTGCCCGCCATGCTCCTGTTCATGATGCTCACCATCTTGTTCCTGGCCATCCCCCAGCTGGCCGCGGACCTGGAGCCGAGCAACGCGCAAACACTGTGGATCATCGACATCTACGGTTTCCTGATGGCCGGGCTCCTGGTCACCATGGGCACCCTGGGCGACCGGGTCGGCCATCGGCGGCTGCTGATGGCCGGCGCGGCCGCCTTCGCCGTCGTCTCGTTGATCGCCGCCAACACCTCCGACCCCGGGCTGATGATCCTCTGGCGTGCCGTGCTGGGCATCGCGGCGGCCACCCAGATGCCCGCCACCCTGGGCCTGATCTTCGCCATGTTCACCGACCCGCGACAGCGCGGCATCGCCGTCGGGGTCTGGGCGGGCGGCATCTCCGTCGGCACCGGCCTCGGCCCCGTGCTCGGCGGGGCACTGCTGGAGGCCTTCTCCTGGCGCGCGGGCTTCCTGATCGCGGTGCCGGTCATGGTGGTGGTGCTGATCGGCGCCCTGCTGCTGCTGCCCGAGAACCGCAACCCGGCGGCGGGCCGCCTCGACCTGTTCAGCGTGGCGCTGTCGCTGGCCACCCTGCTGCCCATCGTCTACGGCGTGAAGGAGCTGGCCAAGGATGTGGCGCCGACGTTGCCGCTGGCGAGCATCGCGGCCGGGGTGGCGTTCGGCGCGTGGTTCGTCATCCGCCAGTTGCGTCTGCCGGAACCGTTGCTGGACGTGCGGCTGTTCGCCAACCGCACGATCAGCGGCGCGCTGGGCGTCTTCCTCCTCGCCGCGACGGCGCTCGGGGGCGTGTACCTGCTGTTCACGCAGCACCTGCAGCTCGTCGAGGGGCTCTCACCGCTGCGGGCGGGGTTGTGGGTCCTGCCGGCGGCGGCCCTGCTGGTGCTCGTCTCCACGCTCTCGCCGATCCTGGTACGCCGCGTCCGACCGGGATACCTGATCGCGGCCGGGCTGGCCGTACAGGTGATCGGTTATCTGATGCTCACCCAGGTCGGCAGCACGGGCGGGCTGCCGCTGCTGGTCGCGGGCTTCATGGTGCTCTATCCCGCCGTCGCGCCGTCCATGGCGCTGACCACCGACCTGGTCGTGGGCTCGGTGCCGCCGCGGAAGGCGGGCGCGGCCTCGGGATTGGCCACGACCTGCAGCGACCTGGGCATCTCGCTCGGCATCGCGATCATCGGCAGCATCGGCGCGGCCGTCTACCGCGCCCAGGTCGGCGGCGCGCTGCCGGCCGGCCTGCCGCCCGAGGCCGCCGCGGCCGCCCGTGACAGCCTCGGCGGCGCGGTGTCGGCGGCGCGAGAGCTGCCGGCCGAGCTGGGCGCCGCGGTGCTCGGCCCGGCTCGCGAGGCCTTCACCAGCGGGCTCAACGTGGCCGCTGTCACGTCCGCGGTGATCGCCGCCGGCGCGGCGATCCTGGCGGTGGTCAGACTCCGCCACGTACCCCCGACCGGCCGTCCGGCCGAGGCCGGGCAGCCGACGGGCTGATCACCCGTGAGGGTGAGCCTCCCTCTCTCTCATCGAAGAGAGCAGGTCAACAGGCAACAAAGCTTCTGACCCTCCCAGCCCCTTCTGTCTGATTTGGGGTATTCCACGACGTGGTAACCCATTCGGCCGCGACCCAGCACGGGCGCGGCCGTCAACACGGGAGGAAATAATGAGAAATGAGGGACAGCTAAGTCCCGAGATGCAGCGATGCATCGACGCGTGCATGGAAAGTCACCGATCCTGCGAGCAGACGATGAGCTACTGCCTGCAGCAGGGTGGCAAGCACGTCGACATGGCGATGATGGGCGCGCTCATGGACTGTTCGGACATGACGCGCATCTGCGCCGACATGATGATGCGCCAGTCGCCGATGGCGATGGACGTCGCCAAGATGTGCGCTCAGGTGGCCACCAGGTGCGCCGAGGCGTGTATGACCATGAGCAGTGACGCGACGATGAAGCGCTGCGCCGAGAAGTGCAAGGCCTGCGCCGACGCGTGCAAGGCCATGGCGGCCATGCCCGCCTGAGAGCCCGCCCAACCGGGGCCCGGCCCGCGCCTTTCACGTCACCGCGAAAGGCACGGGCCGGGCCCCGTGTTGATCTCGGGCGTCAAGACCATCGGCGGCGGCGCGGACGGGCGGCGAACGGCTCCCCGGGCTCGGCGATGAGGTCCGGCCCGTTCGTCGCCGGGGAGGGGCTCTCCTGGAGCGCGCGGAGTTCGTCGTCGGTGGCGCCCCCGTCGAGGGCCTGCTTGGCGCGCCTGAAGAGGGCGCACCTGGCCTCGAGCTCGCGCAGGTCGCACTGTTCGATCATGGCGGTCATCGTGTGTCACGGCCGCGGGCGGAGGCTCCCGACTTGGCGGAGACTTTTCACGTCAGCAACTCCACCGTGCCCCGCTCGCCGTCCACCCGGACACGGTCGCCGTCGCGCAGGCGCGCCGTGGCGTTGCCGGTGCCCACCACGGCGGGGATGCCCAGCTCCCTGGCCACGATCGAGGCGTGCGACAGCGGCGCGCCCATGTCGGTCACCACGGCCGCCGCCCGGGGGAACATGGGCGTCCAGCCGACGTTCGTCAGCGTCGTCACCAGGATCTCGCCGGGCGCCAGCCGGTCGCCGTCCTCCGGGCCGGACAGCACCCGGGCCACCCCCTCCACGATGCCGGGAGCGCCGGGGAAACCGGTCACGGTGTCGCTGACGGGCACGGCGGCGCCTCGCGCGTCGTAGAGGTCGGTGCGCCTGCCGGGGTCGGCGGCCCAGCGGACCGGGTCGAACCGGCCGACGATCAGCTGCGGGTACGGCGGCAGCGAGGCGTACCTCCGGTAGGTCGCGCGCCGCATCGCGACCTTGGCGAGCGGCTCGGTGGAGCCGCGCAGGACGGCGAGGATCTCGTCCAGGTAGAGGTAGAACAGGTCGTCGCCGTGCCCGGTCAGCTCCCCTGCGCGCACCGTGAACGCCCGGAGCGCCCAGAACGCGCGCACGACCTCCGAGCGGGTCGACTCGCGGTCGCGCACGACCGCGTTCCAGCGCTTGACCCGGGCGCGCATCCTGGCCTCCTTGCCCGGGTAGCGCCGGGCGAAGCGGGCCCAGGCGGCCTCGCGGGCCTCCTGCTGGCGGGCGAGCAGCGCGGCGGTGTCGTCGCGCAGGTCGCGCAGCCCGGCGAGGGCGGCGTCGATCCAGGCGGGGTCCTCTCCCGGGCGCGGGATGGAGACCTCGAACTCGTGCGGCCCCCGGTGCCCGTAGACGCGGGCGAACGTGTCACGGTCGATCTCGCCCCTGGCCAGCCGGTTCAGGCCCATCACGGGGCCGAGGCTGGCCAGCTCGCCGCCCGCGCTGACACCGGTGAGCATGGCCTCGGCGTCGACGTCGCCCATCATCGTGCGCAGCCGGTCGCGGGTGAAGACGAGCGTCGTGCTGCCCTGCCGGCCGGCCGCCTCCAGCATCCGGGAGGCGGTGACGATGTACGGCTCGATCTCGCCCGCCCACAAAGCGGCCAGCTCGGAGGGGGCCGCCGTGGCCGCGATGCGGTCGCGGACGCGCTCGCCGCGCTGCCGGGCGGTGGCCAGGAAGGCGGGCAGCTCCTTCAGGTTGTCGCGGACCCGCCTGCGGATGCGGACGGCCATGGGCAGGACCCGCTTGATGATCCCCCAGCGGGAGACCTCCAGCAGCGGCACGTCCAGGCCGGGCGGCACCTTGCCGAAGATCTGCTCGACCGCGCCGAGCCTGCTCCGCATGCCCAGTGCTCGGGCGACCGAGAACATCACGCTGAGGTTCATGTAGAAACGGCCGCCGATGTTGCCGACCAGGTCGAAATCGGGCAGCGTCGAGGCGGACATCGCCTCCCGGATGAACAGCTGGACGAACGACCAGGTGGCGGGGGTCATCACGTCGGGGATGGCCTCGCCGAGGTTGCCGCCGGTCCACAGGTGGTCACCCTTGAGGCTGTCGTTCCACTCCTCGACCTGCTCGGTGAGGCCGGTGACGGGCCGGGCCTGGAGGACGAAGAACTCGCCGTCGTGTCTGGCCCACTCCACGTCCATCGGCGTGCCGTACAGCTCCTGGACGCGTGAGCCGATCGCGGCGAGCCGCAGGGCCTGCGCCTCGTCGAGCACGGGCGCCTCGCGGAGGTCGCCGGGCACCGGCCGCTCGGCGGTGCCGCCGGGCGTGCGTACGGTCATGACGGTCTTGTCGCCGGTCCGGGCCTCGGTGACGGCGCCGGCGGACACCACGATCGTGTCGGGGGTGACCTGGCCGCCGACGACGGCCTCGCCCAGCCCCCAGGAGGCGTTGATCACGGTCCGGTCGCGGGCGCCGCTGACCGGGTCGGCGGTGAACATGACGCCCGCGGCGTCGGCGTCGACGAGTTCCTGCACCACCACGGCCAGCGCGACGTCGTCGTGGGGCGCGCCGTGCCGCTCGCGGTAGGCGATGGCGCGGGCGTTCCACAGCGAGGCCCAGCAGCGATGGACCGCACCGGGCAGCGCCTCGCCCCTGATGTTGAGGAAGCTGTCCTGCTGCCCGGCGAACGACATGCCGGGCAGGTCCTCGGCGGTGGCCGACGACCGCACGGCCACGGGAACGTCGTCGCCCAGCTCGGCGTGGGCCTCCTGGATCCGGGCGGCGATCGCGGCGGGCATGTCGTGCGCGGCGAACAGCTCGGCGATCCGGCCGGCGTCGCCCCGGGAGGCGGCCTCGACGATCTGGTCGTGGAAGTCCGCGACGTACGCCCGGTAGGCGGCGGTGGTGATGAGGAATCCGCCGGGGACGGGCAGCCCGGCCTTGGCCAGCCTGGCCAGTGAGGCGCCCTTCCCACCCGCTGTGGCGAGGTCGGCGGCGGGATCGTCCAGAGGGAGTAAGGCCCTCACGTGACACGCTCCTTACGAGCCGAGGGAGGTCGCGAGCTTGTGTCGCGCGATCTCCACCATGGTGTCGAGGTAGCCGGCGGTGGCCCGCCCGATGGCGCGCGAGGCGGGGCCGGACGGTGTCGTGCCCGTGCCGAGGGCCAGACCGGCGGTCTCGGCGATCAGCTCGACCAGCCGGTCGTCCGGCGTCCGCATGGCCTCCGGCATGATGTCGCGCGTGTGCAGGAACCCGTAGATGACCGCGCCGAGCACCGCGAACTGCTCCGGCGGTGTGCGGTCGGCGCGGACGGCGCCCAGCTCGCGCAGCTCGCCCAGATACTCCTCGAAGGCGGCGCCCAGGTCGAGCCCGCTCTCGCCGCGCCGCTTCCGCCGGGTCAGCTTGCCGAGCACCTCGGAGTCGCCCAGCAGGACCGCCTGCATCAGCGGCCTGCGCACCAGCTCGGCGGCGAGCTCCCCGACCAGGTCGCGCAGTGTGGCGGGGGCTCGTTCGCGCACCTCTTCGAGCATGTGCGCCCGCTCGCGGCGCAGCAGGGCGGCGAAGAGCTCGTCACGGGTCTTCCAGTGCAGGTAGATGGTGCCCTTGGCGACCCCGGCCCGCCTGGCCACGTCGTCGATCGTCGTCTTGTCGTAGCCCCAGCGCTCGATCAGCTCGGCCGCGGCGTCGAGGATCCGGTGCGCGCGCTCCAGCTGGCGCGCCGGGTCCTGCGGTGGCCGTCCCACCTTGACCATCCCATCTCACCTCAAATATTTGACCAAATGAGACTATGTGGTCATTTAATGCAGCGCAACTCCGATGACCACACGGCCCTGTTCGCTCCTGGCGCGGCGCCCTTTCGGACCTCGGCGCTCCGGCAGCAAACGGAGCGCCGTAGCGTAGTCCCCATGAGCAGAGCGTTCTGGATCGATCAGGAGTTCGACAGGGATCGTGGCGGGCGCTATGCCGTGCACGTGCGCAAAAATCTCGAAGAGTTCGAATGGGGCGACATCGCGCCGGTCAGGTTCGCCTGCGCGGCCTGGCGGCTGGCCACCCCGCCGTCGCTCAACCCCGGCTACGTGCGCTGGGACCGGCGGGTCCTCGACGCGACCTGCCACCGCAACACCTGGGACGGCACCCTCAACGCGCGGGTCAGGCTGGTCTCGCCGCTGCCCGAGGAGCTCACCCGCTCGCGCGCCTGGTGGCGCGACCGCGGCTGGCTGGGCTGGCAGGAGACCTTCGGCCAGTACGTCGAGCCGACGCAGCAGGACCTGGCCAGGATCCCGTTCCTGCGGGCCACGCTGCTGGTCGAGGTGCCGGTGCCGCTCGACGACCTGCCGCCGGAGCCGGAGGGCCCGCACGACAAGGTGGAGGAGTCGGCCGAGCGGGCCCTGCTGGTGCTGGTGCGCGAGCTCAACGCGCTCGTCACGCCGATCCTCGACCAGCTCGACTAGCCGCGTCACGAGCCCAGAATGCCCGGTCCGTGACCGGGCAACTGTGACGCATGAGAGTCGTCCTCGCCGGCGAGACGTGCGCCACGGCGCTCGCCGGTCTGGACCTGGGGCCCGGTGGCCCGGTCACCGCGGTCGAGGTCTGGGGTGACGAGGCCGTGGTGCGGCTGGCCCGCGACACGGTGGTCCTGCACCGGTTCACCGACGGCTGGCGGGTGCGGGCGGCCGGCTGCGCGCCGGAGTTCGACCTGCCCTACGACTGCGGCGTGGAGGACTGATGCGCGTGATGTTCGTGCTGACGCTGGTCCTCATCTTCGCCGGGCTGACGTGGTTCTTCGCGATTAGCTGTCGATCTACCTGCGTCAGCGCGGGTCACCCGAGTCGAAGCCGGTCGGGGCGCCTCACACGGCGACGGGGATCGAGGGCTGACCGGTGACGACGGCGACGATGCGGGTGCCGTCGGGGAAGGCGCCCTGCCGTACGCGGTCGAGCAGGCCGTAGAGCATCTTCGCCACGTACACCCCTTCGACCTGATATTTCGCGATAAATCCGTCCAAGGCGGGTGTTGATCGGGCGTACCCTCCGAAGTGGTAGTCGAGGTCCACCGACCAGTTGCGCCAGACCCGCCCGTACGCCGCGCGCTGCAACCGGGAGACCTCCCCCGCGAGGAACCCTGCCCCCTTCAACACCGCGAACCCGATCGCCCGCTTGCCCGGCGGCAGCCCCGCCGCGATGCCGGCCAGCGTGCCACCGGTGCCCACGGGACAGCAGATCACGTCGTAGTCCTCGGCGATCTCCCCCGGCAGCTCCGCGCAGCCCCGCACGGCCGCCGCGTTGCTGCCGCCCTCGGGCAGGATCGTCACGTCGCCCCACCGCGCGCGCAGGTCGGCCAGCACCTCGGGCGTGTGCTTCAGCCGGTAGGCGGCCCGGTCGAGGTAGGTGAGCGTCATCCCGCAGGCGACGGCGTAGGCGAGCGACGGGTTGAGCGGCAGCCGCTCCTCGCCGCGGATCACCCCGATCGTCTCGAAGCCGTGCCGCCGGCCGGCCGCGGCCACCGCCCTGATGTGGTTGGAGTGGGCGCCGCCGAAGGTGAGCACCCGCGCGTGACCCAGGTTGTACTTGAGCTTGCGCGCCTTGTTGTCGTCGTGCCTCAGCAGCACCCGGACGGAGGTCGTCGCGGGATCCAGCAGTTCCTCCACTCGCGCTAGTCTACGGAAGGTCGATTGTTGAGGAGTGTTCGATTATGCGCGTTGTTGAAGCTTTCCGTTCGGCCTTCGGCGCGGACCCGGCCACCGTCTGGCACGCGCCCGGCCGGGTCAACCTGATCGGCGAGCACACCGACTACAACGACGGCTTCGTCCTGCCGTTCGCGGTGCCCTGGGGCGTCACCGCCGCGGTCAGCCCGCGCGGCGACCGGACGATCCGGCTTCTCTCGCTCCAGTCCTCCCCCGACCCGGTCACGATCGCCGACCCCGGCGACGCCCAGGGCTGGGCCCGCTACGTCGTGGGCGTGTTCGCGATGCTGGGCGACCAGGTGCCGGGCGCCGACATCGCGATCGACGGCGACGTCCCGCAGGGCGCCGGGCTCAGCTCCAGCGCCGCCCTGGAGGTGTCCGTCGCCTCCGCCCTCAACGACCTGCACGCCCTCGGCATGACGCCCATGGAGGTGGCCCTGCTCGGCCGGCGGGCCGAGAACGACTTCGTCGGCATGCCGTGCGGCATCATGGACCAGGCCGCCTCGGCGCTGTGCGAGGAGGGCTGCGCGCTGTTCCTCGACTGCCGCTCGCTCGGCCACCGCAGGGTCCCGCTCGACCTGGCCGCCCACGGCCTGCGCCTGCTCGTCATCGACACGCGGGTGCACCACGAGCACGCGGGCGGCGAGTACTCCAAGCGCCGGGCCGAGTGCGAGTCGGCGGCCCGCAAGCTCGGCGTGGCCGCGCTGCGCGACGTCACCGACCTGGCCGGGGCCCTCGACCGGTTGCAGGGCGCCGAGCGCAGGCGCGTCATGCACGTCGTCACGGAGAACCACCGGGTCGAGGCCCTCATCGGCCTGCTCCGCGCCGGCGCCGTGACGGAGATCGGCGCCCTGCTCAACGCCTCCCACCTGTCACTGCGCGACCAGTACGAGGTGTCGTCGCCCGAGCTGGACGTCGCGGTCGAGGCGTCGCTGCGCGGCGGCGCCCGCGGCGCCCGCATGACCGGCGGCGGCTTCGGCGGCTCCGCCATCGCCCTGGTCGCCGAGGACCGTCTCGAATCCGTCCAGCGGTCCGTCTCGGACGCCTACGCCGCCCGCTCCTGGCAGCCGCCGCGTTTCCTCCCCGCCGTCCCCTCCCCGGGCGCCCGCCGGCTCTCCTGACGAGGGCTCCCTACAGGGGCGGGAAGTCGGGCAGGCGGCGTTCGAGGAAGCTGGTCACGCCCTCGGCGAAGTCGGGGCGGCCGAAGGAGGCGACCATCTCCTCGGTGGCGGTCTTGGCCGACTCGTCGAGGGTGATGTCCCAGTCGTTCCAGACCTGGCGCTTGATGACGGCCATGGAGGCGGGCGAGCTGTGCACCGCGAGCTCCCGCGCGTAGTCCTGGGCCTCGGCCAGCAGCGACTCCCGCGGCACCGCGCGGTTGACCAGCCCGAGCTCGAACGCCTCGGCGCCGGTGAACGTGCGGCCGGACAGCAGGATGTCCATCGCCCGCTGCTGGCCCATGATCCGCGGCAGTATCCAGGACAGCCCGTACTCGGCGACCAGGCCACGGCGCGGGAAGGCCGTCGTCCACTTGGCCTCGGCGGCGGTGAACACCAGGTCGCAGACGAGCGCGTGCACCATGCCGAGCCCGGCGCAGGCCCCGTTGACCGCGGCGATGATCGGCTTGCGGATCGCGGTGGGGAACGTGTTGGGGCGCGGATCGGGCTCCTCGTCGTAGGCGCCGGTCTGGATGTCGTTGAGCATCTGGAAGTCCGCCCCCGAGCAGAAGCCCTTGCCGGCTCCGGTCACCACGACGGCCCGCACCCCGGGATCCTTCTCGGCCTCTTCCAGCAGGTCGAAGTAGCGCCGCCCCATCGCGTCCGTCCAGGCGTTGAGCCGTTCGGGACGGTTGAAGGTCAAGGTGAGCACGCCCTGGTCCACCGAGGAGAGCACGAGTTCGGCCATGCGCTCACAGAACCATGTTCTAGCCCTTGGGCGCAAGGCGCTCTCAGCGGTGGTGGACGTAGGCGGGGGTGAGCACGCGGTTGTCGTAGTAGCGGTGGAAGACGGGCGTGACGCCGCCCGAGATGGGCGGGACGATCCACGACCAGTCGGCCGGGCACACCCGCCCCGCCTTCTCCTCCTTGGCCAGGTGCGTGAGGAAGCGGCCGGACTCGGTGTGATGGTCGGTCATCGTCACCCCGGCCCGCTCGAACGAGTGCAGCACCGCCACGTTCAGCTCCACCAGCGCGTGGTCGCGCCACAGCGACCGCTCGGTCGAGGTGTCGAGGCCGAGCCGTTCGGCCACCACGGGAAGCTGGTGGTAGCGGGTGACGTCCGCCAGGTTGCGGGCGCCGATCTCCGCGCCCATGTACCAGCCGTTGAACGGCGCGCACGGGTAGCAGAGGCCGCCGATCTCCAGGCAGAGGTTGGAGATCGCGGGCACGGCGTGCCAGCGCAGCCCGAGCTCCTCGAACCACCGATACTCCGGATGGACGATGGGCACCTCCAGGACGGCGTCACCGGGCAGGTTGCAGAGCAGCGGCTCGCCGCGGCCGGGCTGGACGACCAGCGGCAGCACGTCGAACCGGCCACCCGGGCCGCGCCAGCCCAACGCGCGCACCCGCTCGGTGAAGTCCACGTAGCGCGGGTCGCCGATGATCTCGCCGGAGCCGGCGCGGTATCCGGCGTAGCGGATGAGCTGCTCGTTGAGCACCCGCGGCCCCGGCAGTCCGGGCGTGTCGGGTGGGAACACGGTGATCGTGGGCCGGATCTTCCCTCCCTCGCCCGTCGCCTCGCGCAGGTGCTCCACGCACTCGATCGCCACCCCTTCGGCGCTGAGGACCTGCCTGCGGTCGCGCACCTTCAGCGACCGCCAGTAGAGCCGCCCGATGCAGCGGTTGCTGTTGCGCCAGGCCACCCGGGCGCCGAACTGCAGTTCCTCGTAGGTGTGCGTGTAGGCGCCGTAGCGGGCGATGTCCCTGGCGACCTCGCGCAGCCGCGGCTGCGGGTCGCCCGCGGAGGGGTTCTCCTCGTGGAAGAGCCTGATGAAGCGCTCCGCCTCACGGACGTCGATCGTCCGCTCGATGATGGTCTGTACGGCGAGGGCATCGAAGGGACGCAGGGACCTGATCCAGGTACGCACGCAGTAACCAGCACTTTTCCGTTAGACGGAGCGCCCCGCCGATTCCGGGTCGGCGACGCCCTCCTGCCGGCGGCGCCCTTTCCACACCGCCCACATGGATGCCCGCGGCTGCCCCGCCCCTAGCGGGCGTGGCTTCCTCATCCTGCCGCGCGATCCGGGGTTTGTCCCGGCAAATGGAAAATCACGTGACCTTCTTGCTACAAAGCGTGACATCACAGCTCGGATCGCCGTACCCGATCGGCGACGGCGATCAGGAGCGGCGGGACGGCCAGCCGGATGACACGCGAAGGCCCCCTTCCCGGAACCCGGGAAGGGGGCCTTCGGCTGCTGTCGCTCCCGCGATAGGACTCGAACCTATAACCTGCCGGTTAACAGCCGGCTGCTCTGCCGTTGAGCTACGCGGGATCGAACATCTGCGCTGTCTGGTAGGTGTTTGAGGCCTCCGCTCGGCGCACGACTACATTAGCGCACTCCGGGAGTGCGTGTCGCATCATCATCGGGGTAGAGCCGGAGACAGCGGAGGTGCGAAATGCGCTATCGAATGACATTCGTTGTCGGGCTGGCTGTCGGTTACGTGCTGGGCAGCCGGGCAGGCCGCGAGCGCTACGAACAGATCAAGCAAACCGCCCAGCGTGTCGCGGACAACCCGAAGGTCCAAGGGGCCGCGGGACTGGTCGGCGCGCAGGTGTCGAAGGCGGCCGAGGTGGCCCGGCACAGGGTGGGTGACACGCTGCAGCATCGGATCCCGTTCCTGGGGGAGAAGGAGCATCGAACGGACGACGGCACGGGATGGCCCGAGAAACAGCCCGAGCAACAGCCCGAGCAGCAGAAGGCCGGCAAGAGCGGCATTCCCTACTGACCGGCACTGACGACCGGACTCACGACCGGCCTCACGACCGGCCTCACGACCGGCCTCACGACCGGCGCGGCATGGGCGTGTGCGATCACACGCCCATGCTGCGCCGCACTCCTTCCAGGGCCTGCTCCGCCTGAGCGCGCAGCCCGGGGTCGTCGGGATCGAGGCCGTCGTCGAAGACGAGGGTCCAGCCGAGCACCTCTCCTCCGGGACGGCGCCGGGCGACCAGCCGCACACCACCGCGCCCGGGCAGCTCGACCCGCTTGTTCACCACGATCGTGGCGTTGACGCGCTCGCGGACGGTCTCGGGCAGCAGCCGCGGCTCGCCGACCCGCTCGTGGCGCCTCTCACCGCCGGTGGTCACGACGCGCAACCCGTCCTCGTCCCAGGACGCCCGGTCGATCGTCTCGTACGGCACGCGGGTGCCGTCGGACAGGAACAGCGCCAGGTTGGTCGCCACCACGTAGCCGCCGTCGGAACCGGCGAACGTCAGCACCCGCTCTCCCGGCTCGGTGGCCAGGGTCTTGCGGACTTCGGACGGCAGGCGGCGCAGGAAACTCATGCCCCAACGGTATCCGCGAGCAGGTCCAGGGTGAGCGCCGCGCTCCAGGAGAAGTCGCGGCACCCGCGGCCGCTGCCGTCGAAGGGGTCGAAGCACTCGCGAAAGCCGGCCTGCCGGACGAGCCGCAGAGTGCCGTTGGTGAGGTGCTCGCGCAGCGGCCCGAGGTCGTGCACGGCGGCCGCCCGGCGCAGCAGCCAGTTGGTGTTCACCCAGGAGGGGCCGCGCCAGTAGCGGGTGCGGTCGAACTGGGTGGCGCGGATCTCGCAGCTGGGCACCGGGTAACCGGTCGCGCCCATGAACCTGGCCGACTCGAGCACCTCGACGACCGCGCTGACGTGTTCGGCCGGCAGCCCGGGGTCGAGCAGCGGGCCGAACCCGCCGACGGTGCAGACCCGGATGAGCCGGTCGGCCCGCAGGTCGCGGGCGTAGAAGCAGCCGTCCCAGAGGCGGTCGAGGAGGCCCCGCCTGATGCGCTCGGCCTGCTCGGCGTGGGGCACGGGGTCGGCGTGGGCGAGTGGCGCCAGCTCGGCCATGGCCTGACAGGAGGCGAGCCAGATCCCGTTGAACATCGGGTCCTCGATGGCGAACGGGTGCTCGTCCCTGAGGTATTCGGCCCGGTATCCGGCGTTGCGGTAGCGCAGGGCCAGCCAGACGTAGCGGTCGTGGTCGCTGTCCGGGTGGCGCTCGTCGAGGTCGACGTTGCGGTAGCCGTACCTGATCTCGGGCAGGGCGGCGAGGGCCTCGTCCCAGGCGGGGCTGTCGTCCATGCCCGACTCCCAGGGATGTACGATCGCGGCCAGTCCGGCGCCGCCCAGGTCGCGGGCGGCGGCGAGGTAGCCGTGCTGCGCGGCCAGCGCGGGGAAGGCCCGCCGGACGAAGTCGGCGTCGCCGGTGTGCCGGTAGATCCACCACAGGGCCAGCCCGTGCAGCGGCGGGGTGGTGAGACCCGAGGTGAGCAGGGCCGGCGCGGCGTCGTGGTCGTGCGAGCGCCAGACGGACGGCCCGGGGAAGTATGCCTCAGGGGTGTGGAAGACGATGTGCGGGACCATCCCGGTGGCCCACTGCCCCCGCAGCAGGTTGAGCAGCTCGGCCCGGGAGCGGTCGGGGCGGTGCCGGGCCAGCCCCATCGCGATGAAGGCGGAGTCCCAGCTCCACTGGTGTGGGTAGAGGCCGGGCGCGGGCACGGTGGCGGTGCCCGTCCAGTTCGCCTCGAGCACGGACAGTGCCTCGCGCCCGAGCGCGGCGTCGTCGACCGCGGGCCGCGCCTCCATCAATCCACTATGCGCCGCGACGCGGGCGGAAGCTATGTCCTGGCGAACCACTTCGTGGCGAGGACGACGACGAGCGCGGCGGCGCTGAGGATGAGCGCCCACTTGAGCAGCGTGAAGACGAAGCCCACAAGGGGGCCGAGGAGGAAGAGCGCGGCGACGATCACCGCTGCGATCATTAGTATGCGTCCCATGTCCATGACGATAAGAGATCGTTTAAGCCGTTTGCAGGCGATACAGGGTTGAATCAGGGACAAGTCAGGGTCCTCCCCACCCCGCCGGAACCAACCCGATACATCTGCCGTTGTCCGGGTTAAGCGGGGTGCCGGGGGGCCCGGTTCACGGGGAGCGTGATGAGTCTGGGACCACCCATGAGCAGGGAGGGCGCCGAACACGCGTTGCGCGCCCGGGCCGACGAGCGTGACCGCATCTCGGGAGACCTGCTCGATCTCGAATCGCACACCACCTATCAGCTCCTCAAGGGCTCGTCCCTGCGTGGCGCCACCCAGCGGCGGTGGGCCGCCGGGCAGGCCGCGCTGTCCACCCTCTGGGTGCTCTACGACGCCTACCGGGGCGTGCTCCGCAACGCGGAGCGGATCAGGGCGACCCGCGAGCGGATGGGCGCCGAGCAACTGGCCGAGCTGACGGCGCTGCTCGCGGGCCCGTCGGTGGTGCTGAAGGCCGCGGCCAAGCCCGTCGAGCAGCGCTCCCTGTTACCCGAGGCGGACGAGCGGCTCACCCTCGACCAGGCCGTGCTGCGAATGGACGCGGCCTTCCAGGAGGCCACCGACGTGCTGGCGGAGATCGACGCCGCCTGGTCCGCCGCACTCCCCCGCCTCGACGCCGCGGCCGGCGAGCTGAGCACGGTGACCGCCCTGCAGAACCAGCTCGGCGAGACGATCGACCTGGGCCAGGCGAAGGGCGACCTGAACCGGATGCGCGCCGCCACGCTGGAGGACCCGCTCGGCTCGCCCCCGCCCGAGCACGAGCTGGACCGGATCACCGCCCTGCTGTCCCGCTGCCGCGCCGACCTGGAGCAGGCCCTCCAGGTCAAGCAGGAGTACGGCAGGCGGCGCGAGGACCTGGCGGCCGCGCTCGACCGGGTGCGGGCCGCGGAGAGCGACGCCCGGCTGGCCCACGGCGCGGTCGTCGTCAAGATCGCCCTGCCGCCGCAGGCCGCCCCGAGGAGCAGGATAGGGGCTCTCACCGACGAGCTCGACGCGCTCGACGTCTCCACCGAGGGCTGGGTGCCGCGAGCCGGTCGGCTGGCCGCGCTGGAGCGGGCGGCGCAGGAGGCGGCCGGGCAGGCGCAGGCCACGGCCAAGGCGCTGTTCGGGCTGGTCGGGCGGCGTGACGAGCTGCGCGGGCGGCTCGGCGCGTGCCAGGCGATGGCCGTGCGCAAGGGCCGGGCCGAGGACCCCGAGACCACCCGGCTGTACGAGCGGGCGCGGTCACTCCTGTGGACCGCCCCCTGCGACCTGACCAAGGCGGCCGAAGCCGTCGACCTCTACCAGCGCGCGATCCACGGAGGTGGACGATGACCAGCTGCCGGCAGCCCGGCTGCACCGGCACCATCGACGAGGGCTTCTGTGACCTGTGCGGTCACGCGGAGAGCGCCGCGGCGCCGCCTCCCGACCCCTCCTCGCCGCACACGCAGCCCGTGAGCCGGCCCATGACGAGCCCGGTGAGCAGCGGGCGGTCACGCGCGGGCGTGCTGGCCGAGCTCGCCGATCTGCCCTCGGTGCCCTACCGCGACCCGAAGAGCGCGGTGATGGCCGACCCCCAGGTGGCCGAGGAGAAGCGGTTCTGCGCCAACCCGGCCTGCGGCCAGCCCGTCGGACGCTCCCGGCAGGGGCGGCCGGGCCTGCCCGACGGGTTCTGCCCGCACTGCCGCACACAGTTCTCCTTCACTCCCAAACTGGGCAAGGACGAGCTGGTCGCCGGCCAGTACCGGGTGCTGGGCTGCCTGGCGCACGGCGGCCTGGGCTGGATCTACCTGGCCGCCGACGAGAACCTGGACGGCCGGTGGGTGGTGCTCAAGGGCCTGCTCAACACCGCCGACGCCGAGGCTCTGGCCGCGGCGGAGGCCGAGCGCAGGTTCCTCACCACGGTCGACCACCCGAACATCGTCAAGATCTTCAACTTCCAGCGCTCGGCCGGGCTCGGCTACATCGTCATGGAGTACGTGGGCGGCCAGTCGCTGCACGAGCTGCGCCGCCAGGGTCCGCTGCCGCTGCGCGAGGTCCTGATGTACGGGCGGGAGATCCTGCGCGCGTTCGGCTACCTGCACGAGCAGGGCCTGGTCTACTGCGACCTCAAGCCCGCCAACGTGATCCGGGTGGGCAAGCGGCTCAAGCTGATCGACCTGGGCGCGGTGCAGCGGCTCGGCTCGCCGCCCGGCACCTCGTGGGCCACGGTCGGCTACCACGCGCCCGAGCTGGACACCCACCCCTCGTCGGTCGCCTCCGACCTCTACACGGTGGCCAGGACGCTCGCGGTGCTGGCCGTGCCGTCGTTCAGCCCCGCCAGGGGCGGCGTGGCCGCCCCGCTGCCGGACGACTGCGGCAACGAGTCGTTCGCGCGGCTGCTCCGCCGGGCCACCGCGGCCGATCCGAACGCCAGGTTCCAGAGCGCGGAGGAGATGGAGGCGCAGCTGGTCGGCGTGCTGCGCGAGGTGAGCGCGATCGCCGACGGCGTGCCGTACCCCGCCCCGTCGCCGCTGTTCGGCCCCGAACGGATCGCGGCGGGGGCGACGCTGTCCGCGGACCGGCGGACCATCTTCGACCCGCTCGACCCGCGCGCGGCGGCGGAGGCCCTGCCGGTGCCGCTCGCCGACCCGGCGGACCCGGCGGCGGGCGCGCTGGCCGGTCTGGTCGGCCACGAGCCGGACGAGCTCGTCGCCCAGGTGACGGCGATGCCCAAGACGCCGGAGACCCTGCTGACCAGGGCCAGGCTGCTCGCCGAACAGGGCTCCGACCAGGCCGCCCAGGCCCTGGACGAGGCCGGGCGGGCGCTGCCGGGCGACTGGCGCGTCACCTGGTATCGCGGCGTGCTGGCGCTGGCCCAGGGCCGGGCCGGGCAGGCGGTGCCGCTGTTCGACGCGTGCATCTCCCTGCTGCCCGGCGAGCTCGCGCCCAAGCTGGCGCTGGGCTTCGCCCTGGAGTGCTCCGGCCAGGACGCGGTCCGCTGGTACGAGAGCGTGTGGCGGACCGACCACGGCCACGTCAGCGCCGCCTTCGGACTGGCCAGGGCCGGGCACGTGGCGGTGCTCGACGAGGTGCCCACCAGTTCGAGCCACCGGGTCGCGGCCCAGCTCGCGCTCGTGGCGTCCGTCGCCAGGCAGGCCCGGCTGGACACGGTCAGGCCCGAGCAGCTGACCGCCGCGGCCGACCGGCTGGACCGCCTGCCCGACCTGGCCCCGCGCCGCCGGGAGTCGATGACCGCCGAAGTGCTGCAGACGGCGCTCGCCTGGCTCGACACCGCGGGCGCCCCGCCCGGGATGAAGGTGGCCGGAGCCGCCTTCACCGAACCCGGCGTCCGCAGACGGCTGGAGGGCATCTTCCGCAAGCTGGCGGTCGCCGCCGACTCCCGCCACGAGCGCCACGCGCTCATCGACCAGGCCAACGCCGTACGCCCCAGGACGTGGATGTGAACTGCCCGGTCTGCGAGGCTCCGGTCCTGGCCGGAGACTCCTTCTGCGAGGCGTGCGGGCACCGCCTCGACGCCCCCGTCTGCGCCGACTGCGGCGCGCCCGCCGTGGACGCCGAGGGCTACTGCGAGCGGTGCGGCCTGCGCCAGCCCACAGGCCGCGACCACGCCGAGATCGAGCTCGGCGGCGGCGCGGCCGGGGTGACCGACAAGGGCCTGCGCCGCGCCCGCAACGAGGACGCGATGGCGCTGCTGTCCACCGGCGAGGCGACCATAGCGGTGGTCTGCGACGGCGTGGGCAGCTCGCCGCGCGCCGACGAGGCCTCGGCCGTGGCCGTGGAGGCGGCCGCCGCCGCCCTGGTCCGCGGCGCCCCGGCCGTGGAGGCGTTCGAGCTGGCCGGGCGGGCGGTGGCCAAGCTGGCGAGCTCCGCGGACCACGCGCCCGCCTGCACGTACGTCTCCGCGGTGGTCGCCGGCGGCGAGATCACGATCGCCTGGGCCGGCGACACCCGCGCCTACTGGCTGCCCGGCGGTGAGCCCACCGCCGACGACACCCGCCCGCTCGGCGGAGCGCCGGCCGCGGGCGGCGGGGCACCGGCCGGCGAGCCGCTGACCGAGGACGACGCCGCGCCGACCGGTGAGATCACCGCCTGGCTCGGCGCCGACGCGGGCGACGTCACCCCGCGCGTGCGGACCCTGGCCCCGCGAAGTCCGGGCCTGTTGCTGGTCTGCAGCGACGGCCTCTGGCGCTACCTCGACGGATACGCCTTCCCCCGGTCCGGCACCCCCCTCGAGATGGCCCGCGAGATGCTGCGCCACGCGCTCGACTCCGGCGGGCAAGACAACGTGACCATCGTCCTGATCCCCTTAGGAGGACCGCATGGGTGACCAGCCCACCTTCACTCTGCATATCGACCAGAACAAGTACCTGTCCACCGACGGCCGCGAGGTGCACGCCATCCTCACCATCGGCTCCACCGGCGCGGTCACCACGACGACGGCCTCCGTCCCCGCCGAGGCCGCCGAAGTGATCATCGTGGACACGTCGGGCTCGATGAGCGGCGGGAAGATCCGCGAGGCCAGACAGGCGGCGGCCACGGCCGTACAGAGCCTGCGGGACGGCGTGTTCTTCGCGGTGGTCGCCGGGACCGACACGGCCAGGGTGATCTACCCGCACGGCCGGCAGATGGCGCGGGCCTCGCGCGCCACCCGGACGGAGGCGCAGAACGCCATCGGGCGGTTGACCGCCAACGGCGGGACGTCCATCGGGCAGTGGCTGCTGCTGGCCGGCGACCTGCTGGCCGCGCATCCCAACGCGATCAGGCACGCCATCATGATGACCGACGGGCAGAACAACGAGCGCGCCGACGTGTTCGCCGCCGCGCTGGCCCGCTGCGAGGGCGCGTTCGTCTGCGACAGCCTCGGCGTGGGCGCCGACTGGGCGCCCGGCGAGCTGCGGAAGGTGGCCGAGGCGCTGCTCGGCACCTTCGACTTCGTCAGGAACCAGGGCGACCTGGCCGACTTCTTCCGCAAGATCACCCAGACGTCGATGAGCAAGACCGTGGCCGAGCTGGCGATGCGGGTGTGGGTGCCGCAGACCGCGACGCTCAAGTTCGTCAAGCAGGTCTCCCCCACGCTGCTCGACCTGACCGGCAAGCGCACCGACGTGAACCCGCTGACCGGCGACTACCCCACCGGCTCCTGGGGCGCCGAGGAACGCGAGTACCACCTGTGCGTCGAGGTGCCGCCCGGCCAGGTCGGCAGCGAGATCCGGGCCGGATGGGTGAAGCTGCTGCGGCCCGACACGCAGGAGGTCCTCGCCAGCGGCAACGTGCTCGCGCAGTGGACCGACGACCTGGCCGCCTCGACCCAGATCAACCGGAAGGTCGCCCACTACACCGGCCAGGCCGAGCTGCACGAGCTGATCCAGGACGGCCTGAGCGCGCGCGCCGCGGGCCAGGTCGACGTCGCGACCGCCCGCCTGGCCAAGGCCAGGCAGCTGGCGACCGAGTCGGGACGCTCCGACACCGCGCGGCTGCTGGACAAGGTCGTCGAGGTCGACCCGCACAGCGGCACCGCCCGGCTGCGCCGCAACGTGGACAAGGCCGACGAGATCGAGCTCGACACCGGCTCCGTCCGCACCAGCCGGCTGCGCAAGGACGGGGAGGGCAGCTGATGGCGACCTGCCCCCAGGGCCACGCGTCGGGCGCCGACGACTACTGCGACACCTGCGGCAGCCAGATGACGGGCGGCCCGGCCCCGGCCGCCGCTGCCCCGGCGGCCACGGCGGCCACGGCGGCCGGAGCTGCTCCCGCGGAGGCGTCCGCCGAGGGCTGCCCGGTCTGCCGGACGCCGCGTGCCGGGCAGTTCTGCGAGGTGTGCGGCCACGACTACAGCGGCAGCGCGCCGGTCCAGGCCGCGGCCACCGGCGCCCGCTGGGAGGCGGTCACCGCGGCCGACCGCGCCTACTACGAGGAGGTCATCGCCCAGGGCGGGCCCGACGCGAGCGCCGTGGCGTTCCCGCCGTACTGCCCCGAACGCTCCTTCGCCCTCACCGGCGAGCAGGTGCGCATCGGGCGGCGCAGCCGGACCCGCGACGGCCGGCCGGAGATCGACCTGACCGGCCCGCCGGAGGATCCGGGCGTCTCCCATCTGCACGCCGTGCTGCTCGCGCAGCGCGACGGCTCGTGGACGCTGGTGGATCCCGGCTCCTCCAACGGCACCCGGGTCAACGGCAAGCAGCTCACGGTCAACGTGCCCGTCCCCGTGGCCGCCGGCGACCGGATCCACGTCGGCGCGTGGACCGTCATCACCATCCGGGAGGGCACACCGTGACCATGGTCCAGATCCGGCCACCGGCCGCGCCGGCCCGGCGCCGCAGCGTGCCCGCCAGGATCCGGGTCATCGCGGGCGTGACGGTGGGCGCGCTCGTGCTGCTCTTCGCCGCGCTGGCCGTCGGCAGCGCGAGCGCGCGTGACGGGCTGCGGGTCATCGGGCGCGACGCCGGCCCCCAGGTCGTCGCCACGGCCGGCCTGTATCTCGGGCTGAGTGACATGGACGCGCAGGTCGCCGACGTGCTGCTGATGGGCAAGGACTACGGGGAGCAGCGGCGGGCCGCGCTCGCCAGGTACGAGCAGCGGCGCTCCGAGGCCAACCAGGCGCTCATGAAGGCGTTCGAGCTGTCCGGCGACAACCCGGCCGAACGGCAGACCGTGCAGTCGGTGCTCGACGGGCTCGGCCGCTACGAGCGGCTGGCCGGGCAGGCGCTGCTGCTCGACAGCCGGGCCGGCCACGCCGCCGGGCCGCCCCCCGCCGAGGTCGTCGAGATCTACCGGCAGGCCACCGACCTGATGCGGCAGGTCCTGCTGCCCCAGGCGTACAACCTGACGCTCGAGAACGGCACGATCGTCCGCGAGACCCACGACGACAAGAACCTGACGGTGCCGGCCGTGCGGGCCGCGGTG
Source organism: Nonomuraea sp. NPDC048916 (assembly GCF_040649575.1). Lineage (NCBI taxonomy): Bacteria > Bacillati > Actinomycetota > Actinomycetes > Streptosporangiales > Streptosporangiaceae > Nonomuraea > Nonomuraea sp. NPDC048916. The sequence goes on along the minus strand of NZ_JBEZFS010000042.1, from coordinate 63,534 downwards.
GTCGTGGCCGGGCTGCTGGCGCTCGGCTGCCTGCTCTGGCTCCAGGTCTTCCTGGCCCGGAGGTTTCGCCGGGTGTTCGGGCCCGCGCTGCTGGCCGCCACCCTGGTGACCGCCATCGCGCTGGTCACCGGCATGAACGTGCTCGGGCAGAACGTACGCGACCTGCGCACCGCCAAGTCCGACGGGTTCGACTCGATCCTGACGGTGGCCAGGGCGCGGGCCATCAGCAACAGCATGCAGGGCGACCAGAGCCGCTTCCTGCTGGACAAGGTGCGGGCCGACACCTACGAGCACACCTACCTGGACAAGGCGCAGACCGTGTTCTACCTGCCGGCCGGCAACCTGGACACCTACCACGCCGAGGTCAAGACCGGGACCGACGGCTACCTCGGCCTGATGGGCGCGCAACTCGGCGGAGCGGACGGCCGGCGGGCGCTGGAGGCCTACGCGGCGTTCCAGGCCGCCGACACGAGGTTCCGCGAGCTCGCGGTCAGCGGCCGGAACAGCGAGGCCGTCGCGGCCCGGCTGGGACCGGTACGCGACGCGTTCGACGCCTACGACAAGACGCTGCTGGCCATCGCCGAGCGGCACCAGGCCGTGTTCGAGCGGGCCGTGGGCTCCGGCGAGAGCGCGCTCGACAACCTGTGGCGGCTCCTCCCGTTCGCGATCGGCGGCATCGGCCTGCTGGTCCTCGCAGGGGTGTGGCCTCGGCTGAAGGAGTACCGTTGACCCCTTTCCCTCGTAGACGGAAGCGGCTGCCGTTGGTGGCGCTGGCTCTGGCCGCGTTGCTCGCCGGATCCTGTGGCACCGGCGCGCAGGAGTCGGCCCTGGACAAGGACACGGTCGTCATCGGGGTCCGCCCGGACCTGCCCTCGGTCGGCCTGCGCAAGGCGGACGGGACGTTCGAGGGCTTCGACGTGGACGTGGCCCGCTACATCGCCCGCAAGCTCGGCAAGCAGGCCAGATTCGTGCCGGTGCTGGCCGCCGATCGCGAGCGGGTCCTCACCTCCGGCACGGCCGACCTGGTGGTGGCCACCTACACGATCAGCATGGACCGCAAGCAGAAGGTCCTGTTCGCCGGCCCGTACCACATCTCCTACCAGGACATCCTGACGCGGAAGGACGAGACGGGCATCCGCAACGTCCGCGACCTCAAGGGCCGCCGCATCTGCGAGGTGCAGGGATCCAACGCGGCCCAGCGGGTGGTGGAGGAGCGCAAGGTGGCGGCGCAGGTGGTGCCGGTGCGCGACTACGCCGCCTGCCTGGCGGCGCTCAAGGAGGACCGGGTCGACGCCATCACCACCAACGACGTGATCCTGGCCGGCCTGGCCACCCAGGACGGGACCGGGCTGCGGCTGGCCAACGCCCAGTTCAACGAGCAACGCTCGGGCGTGGGCATGCGCAAGGGCGACGTCGAGGGCTGTGAGGCGGTCAACCGGGCGATCACCACGATGTACCAGGACGGGCGGCGGGCCCGGGCCCGCCGCACGTCAGCGCGGAAGCTCAGTCCAGGTAGTCGCGCAGCATCTGCGCCCGCGTCGGGTGGCGGAGCTTGGCCAGCGTCTTCGACTCGATCTGCCGGATGCGCTCCCTGGTGACGCCGAACTCCCTGCCCACCTCCTCCAGCGTGCGGGGATGCCCGTCGGCCAGGCCGAAGCGGAGCTGGATGATGCGCTGCTCGCGCTCCGACAGCGTCGCCAGGATGTCGTCGAGCTGGTCCTGCAGCATGATGAAGGCCGCCGCCTCCATGGGCACGACCGCGTCCGCGTCCTCGATGAAGTCGCCCAGGTCGGAGTCCTCCTCACCGATCGGCGACTGCAGAGACACGGGCTCCTGGGCGATGCGCTGGATCTCCACCACGCGATCGACCGGCAGGTCCATCTCCTTGGCGATCTCCTCGGGCACGGGCTCGCGACCGAGGTCCTGGTGCAGCTGGCGCTGGACTCTGACCAGCTTGTTGATCGTCTCCACCATGTGGACCGGGATGCGAATGGTGCGCGCCTGGTCGGCTATCGCCCGCGTGATCGCCTGCCGGATCCACCACGTGGCGTAGGTGGAGAACTTGTAGCCCTTGGTGTAGTCGAACTTCTCGACCGCGCGGATGAGACCGAGGTTGCCCTCCTGGATGAGGTCCAGGAACAGCATCCCGCGGCCCACGTAGCGCTTGGCGATCGACACCACGAGCCGGAGGTTGGCCTCGATGAGGCGCTGTTTGGCCCGCGTGCCCTGCCAGACGAGCTCCCTGAACTCCGGGAAGGCCAGACGCGAGACCCCGTTGGCCAGTTTGTCCTCGGCGAACAGCCCGGCCTCGATCGACTTGGCGAGCTCCACCTCCTCCTCGGCGGTCAGCAGGGGCACCCGCCCGATCTCCCGCAGGTAGATGCGGACCAGATCGCTGGTTGGCGCCCGCTTGCCTACATCTTCCTCATCGGCGCGGGTGGTCTCCTCGTCGCCCTGGGGCTCGAGGACCTCCACACCGTTCTCGGCGAGCATCCGCACGACGCGTTCCAGCGCGTCGGACGGCAGCTCGGATCGGTCAAGCGCGGCCGCGACGTCATCGACGGTGACGCTTCCGCGCTCCCTTCCCTTCGCGACGAGGTCCGCCACCTGATCTACGGAGGGCGGTCCACTTGGCAGCACCGATGCACCCACGGGACACAGTCTGCAGTATTGGTTCCATAAAATGGCAGACCCATTTTTGTCACCGAAGGTAAGGCATCGGCCCTTACCAAATTGAGATCCATTAAAGGTTTAGCCGAAGTTTGATCCGGAAAGTAAAGTCAATTACGCGATCTGGAATGGACGCGTCCGGCCCCGCGCACGGCCGGACGCACCTCGCGGCCTGCCCGAATGCCCGCCCATCAGGGCTTTTGTCCGTCCCTCGCGGCCCCTGCGCCGAGCGCGAGGCGGCGTCGAGAAAGATTTCCCGGCACAACCACCCAGTTATGCCACTTCGGCCTCGCGCCACCGGTTCCGCCGCGAGCGGCCCTTCAGTCGCCTTCTGTACGGCCCGCGCTTCCCCACATAGTTGATCCTTACTCGCGGGCCGGTCGAGCGCCTCGCCGGAGCCATGGGACGGGTGGATACGGCCGGCCGTATCACCACCGCCGACCCCGCTGCATCTCTGGATCGCTCCACGCCCCCAGAGCCGACCACCCCCGCGCCACGCAGGGCCTCGCGCCACAGCCGGCCTCACGCCACAGCCGACCTCACGGCACGACCGGCGTCCCGACACGACCGACCTCACGGCACGATTGGCGTCCCGGCACAGCCAGCCCTCACGGCGTGGCGCGCCGGGCCGGGCTGGGTCAGCTGCCGGCGGCCCGGTCGCGCAGCACCCGGCGCTGCTGCTCGAGCGCGACCAGCTCGCCGAAGAGCCGGTTGTATTCCTGCTGCTCGTCCACCGGGTTGAGCCGCTGGATGCGCGACTTGACCTGCGCGATGGCCCGGTCGACCGCGATGGCCTCGATCGCCGCCAGCATGGCCGCGCCGTAGCGCTCCTCGGCGTGCGAGTCGGCCTGGATCGCCTCGACCGCGAACCGCGTCACCAGCACCCGCGCCACCTCGTCGTGCGCGTGCTCCAGCAGGCGGTCGACCCACTCCCTGCCTCCGACGCCGGCCGCGGCCGTGCCGCCCGCCGCGGCGATCACCTGGTGCAGCGTGACGTGGTCGGGCGCGGTGAACGCCTGGGGGTCGAGCGCGTCGAAGCGGGGGCCGAGCAGGGCCGGCCGCTGCACGGCCAGCTTGAGCAGCTCGGCCTCCACCCGCACGCCTGGGTCGACCGGCGCCGCCCGTCGCGCCTGCTGGGGCCGCCCGCGCTGGGCCCCGCCCACCTCGGCGATGCGCTGCATGACGAACCGCTCGTCCATGAACCCCAGCCACCGGTCGAGGTCGATGGCGTAGCGCTTGCGCAGGCCGACGTCCTTGATGGCGGCCACGATGGGCGCCGCCGCGTCGAGCGCCGCGATCTTGCCCTCGTTGCTGCGCAGGTCGTAGCGGGCGATCGTGTTACGCAGCGCGAACTGGAACAACGGCTCGCGGCTGGCGATGAGGTCGCGGACGGCCGCGTCGCCCTGCTTGACCCGCAGGTCGCACGGGTCGAGCCCGTCGGCCTGCACCGCCACGTAGGTCTGGGTGACGAACTTCTGCTCGTCGGCGAACGCCCGCAGGGCCGCCTTCTGGCCGGCCGCGTCGCCGTCGAAGGTGAAGATCACCTCGCCGCGGAACTCGGCCTGGTCGAGCAGGAAGCGGCGCAGGATCTTGATGTGCTCCTCGCCGAAGGAGGTGCCGCAGGTGGCCACGGCGGTCGGCACCCCGGCGAGGTGGCAGGCCATCACGTCGGTGTAGCCCTCGACGATCACCGCCTGGGCCCGCTTGGAGATCTCGCGCTTGGCCAGGTCGATGCCGTAGAGCACCTGGCTCTTCTTGTAGAGCGGCGACTCGGGCGTGTTGAGATATTTCGGCCCGTCGTCGGAGTCGAGCAGCTTGCGCGCCCCGAAGCCGATCACGTCGCCGGTGGCATCGCGGATCGGCCAGATCAGCCGCCCGCGGAACCGGTCGATGGGCCCCCGCCGCCCCTCCTTGACCAGCCCGCCCTTGATCAGCTCCTCGGCGGTGAACCCGCGGCCCATGAGGTGACGGGACAGCGCCTCCCACTCGGCGGGCGCGTAGCCGACGCCGAAGGTCTCGGCGTCGGCCCGCTCGAACCCGCGCTCGGAAAGGAAGCGCCGCCCCGCGGAGGCGTCGGGGCCGAGCAGCTTGGCGGCGTAGAACTCGGCGGCGGCCTTGTGCGCCTCGACCAGCCTGGCCCGCTCGCCGTGGTCTCGCCGCGGCACGTAGCCGCCCTGTTCGTACTGCAGTTGGATCCCGGCTCGCTGCGCGAGCCGCTCGACGGCCTCTCCGAACCCGAGGTGCTCGATCTTCTCGACGAACGTGATCACGTCGCCGCCCTCGCTGCAGCCGAAGCAGAAGTACATGCCGCGCTCGGGCGTGACGTTGAAGGACGGGCTCTTCTCGTCGTGGAACGGGCACAACCCCTTGAGGTTGCCGCCGCCGGCGTTGCGCAGCTGGATGTGCTCGCCGATCACATCGGCGATGGGTGATCGCTCGCGTACGAGCGCGATGTCGACGTCACGGATACGGCCGGCCACGCCGGTGAGTCTATTGCCGCCGGCCGACATTCCCAGCCTCGCGGTCGGGTGGGCAGCGAGCGGGATGTCACCTCGAGGACCGTAATGCGGAAAACGTATCCTCCCCGTTGTCCCCGTCAGCTACAAAGGTAAAGCTTGCGGTGTATACGGTGACACGGGTGGAGATCATGCGATCGGGGCGGATAGGACGATGGATGGCCCTGGCGGGGGCCGCGCTGGTGACCGGCGCCTGCGCCCAGGCGCCAGGGGTGGCGGGAGTGAGCGCCCAGTCGCCCGAGCCGGCGCCGCCCACCGAGGCCACGCCCGTGGTGACCGCGACCATCCCGAAGCCGTCCCCGTCGCGGCAGGCGGCCGTGAAGCCGCCCAAGGGCGACACCCCGGTCAAGGTGCCGCCGCCCAAGCTCTCCAAGCACACCTACGCCTTCCCCGTGCAGGGCTGCCGGGTCAGCTACCAGCGCAAACTGCTGACGCTGCCCAAGACGACGATCTGGGCCGCCCGCGGGTGCGCCTTCGTCGCCCCGGTCAGCGGCGTGGTGGACGAGGTCAACACCAAGAACCTGTGGCTTCCGACGACCGACGTGGGCGCCCACCGCGAGGGCAGGTTCGTCACGATCATCGGCGATGACGGCGTCCGCTATCTCGGCGGCCATCTCGACACGGTCGCCGATGGCATCCGGCCCGGCGTGCGGGTGGGGGCCGGTCAGTTGCTCGGCCGGGTCGGTTCGTCCGGCAACGCCCGCGACACCGGCACCAACCTGTACTTCGCGATCTCGTGGAAGACCGGCTCCTCCTACTGGTGGATCCGCCGGGGGATGGTCAACCCGTGGAACTACCTCGACTCCTGGATGTCGGGCAACAGGACGCTCTCCCCGAGTGAGGAGACGATGGCGCTGCGCGGCAGGCTGGGCGAGACGCCGCGCTGCACGATCCTGTGCAAGTCGAAGAAGGTGCCCAAGCCGACCAAGGAGCCCGAGGAGGAGGCCCCGGACGTGATCACGGTCGATCCGACCTGAGGTCCTCCGGTCCACGGGGACGCCTTGCGGCGGTCATCCGGAAAGACGCCGGTGCCAGGCGACGGCGGACGTGTCGGTGAGGGAGGCGATCTGGTCGATGACCACGCGGGCGCGGGCGGCGTCGTCGGGCGCGTCGAGGTAGGCCGGCCGGAACGCGGGTTCGAGGGTGCGCGGCGCGCCGAGGGTGATCAGGGAGGCCAGCTCGGTGATGAGCTCGCGCTGCCGGGCCTGGTTGGCGTGGTGGTCCTCGGTGGTCATGACGTAGTGGCCGGTGATGCCCTTGAGCAGGGCGCACTCCAGCTGAGTGGTCCGGGGCACGACCAGGTCGACGTGGTGGCGCGAGCCGTACCAGTCCTTGGTGGCGGTCTCAGCGGACCGGCAGAAGCGGCCGATGAGGCCGCTGGTGAGGGCCTTGAGCCCGGCCAGGTCGGCGAGGGTGGCGTCGAAGCGGCGCGGCCAGAGCGGGGAGGCGATCAGCCTGGTGAAGACGTCTTCGAGCTCGCCGAGGTCGGTGCCGGGGGCGTACCAGGCGGCGGTGAGCTCGCACACCTGCCGGCGCTCGATCGGCGACAGCAGCGCCTCGGGCGTGACGTGGTGGGAGTGCAGCGCGTCTTCGAGGTCGTGCACGGAGTAGGCCACGTCGTCGGCCCAGTCCATGATCTGGGCCTCGAAGCTCACCCTGCCGGGCGGGGCGCCCTCCCTGATCCACTCGAAGACCGGGAGGTCGTCGTCGTAGACGCCGAACTTCGGCGACGTGTCGCGGGTCCAGGGGTATTTGACGGACGCGTCGAGGGCGGCCCTGGTCAGGTTGAGGCCGGCGCTCCCGCCGTCCTCGGTGAGCACCTTGGCCTCGAGCCTGGTGAGCAGGCGCAGGCTCTGCGCGTTGCCCTCGAACCCGCCGCAGGTGCCGGCCAGCTCGTTGAGCGCCACCTCGCCGTTGTGCCCGAACGGCGGGTGGCCCAGGTCGTGGGCCAGGCAGGCGGTCTCCACCAGGTCGGGGTCGACGCCGAGCGTGGCGCCCATCTCCCTGCCGACCTGGCCGCACTCGAGGGAGTGGGTCAGCCGGGTGCGCGGGATGTGCTGGCCGCCGCCGAGCGTCTCGCCCGGGCCCACCACCTGCGTCTTGGCCGCCAGCCTGCGCAGGGCGGCGCTGTGCAGAATCCGGGCGCGGTCGCGTTCGAACGCGCTGCGCTCGGGGTTGCCGGGTGGTTCGGGAACCCATCGTGCCTGGTCGTGCTCGTCGTAGCGGGCCATTAGTGCAGCGATTTTATCCACTTTCCGGTCTCCGCTAGTGTCAAGTTTCGCGAGTACCCCTTCCCCGGGAGCCCTCCCCCATGACGACAGCGTTCCGCGCGGTTCTGGCCTGCGTGCTGCTGGCAGGTTTCTACGTGCTGGTCGGCGTGGTGGTGGCCGCGGCCGTCGTCATCGACGTCCTGCTGGTGGTCGACTTCCACGGCAACTGGCTGCGGGCCGCGATCGCGCTCACCCTGGCCGCCGGCGTGCTGGTGCGGGTCCTGGTCGTGGTCGGCCGGCGCGCGGGCGGCGAGGAGCCGGGCGTGCCGGTCACGCGCGGGGAGGAGCCCGCGCTCTGGCAGGCGGTCGACGACCTGGCCCGGCTGGTCGGCACCGCGCCGCCCGACGAGATCCGGCTGGTGCCCGAGGTCAACGCGGCGGTCTCGGAGGACACCCGGTTCCTGGGGCTGAGGTCCACCCGGCGGCGGATGTTCGTCGGGTTGCCGCTGCTGCAGGCGTTGACGGTCGACGAGATGCGGGCGGTGCTCGGCCACGAGCTGGGCCACTACAGCGGCGCGCACACCCGGCTGGGGGCGCCGGTCTACCGGGGCCGGGTGTCGCTGCTCGCGACCGTGCGCGCCCTCGGCGGGCATCCGCTCATCCGGCGCGTGTTCACCCTGTACGCCGGGCTCTACCTGCGTGTCTCCCAGGCCGTCTCGCGCCGGCAGGAGCTGGAGGCCGACCGGTTCGCGGTGGCCATCGGCGGCCAGCGGGCGATGGCCGGCGCGCTCCACAAGATCCACGGCACCGCGACCGCGTGGGGCCTCTACACAGCCGACTACCTGTCGATGACCGGCGCGGGCGGCTACCGGCCGGCCACGGTGTTCAACGGGTTCCACGCGATGGTGAGCGACCCGGTCAGGCAGGCCGAGATCGCCAGGCTGAGCGAGCAGCCCGCCGAGACCTCCCCCTACGACTCGCATCCGAGCCTGGCCGAGCGGCTGGCCGCGATCGAGCTGCTGCCCGAGCCGGAGCACGTGCCCGATCCCCGTCCGGCGCTGACGCTGCTGCGCGACGCCACAGCGGCGGTCCAGGCGGTCGAGCGGTCGATGTGGCGGCCCGAGGCGCTGGAGCTGCGGCCGGCGTCGTGGGACGAGCTGGTGGCCCAGGGGACGTACGCCGTGCGCAACGCCGAGGCGCTGCACGACCTGGCCGAGGCGGGCCGGCGGGTGGTGGGCGCCAACAGGCCCTATCTCGACGCGGCGTTCGAGGCGATCGCCCGGGGGCGGCAGGCGGAGCTGGAGGAGCGGCTGCGCGAGCTCGGCTGGCAGGCGTCCGAGACGATGCTGGCCGCGGTGCTCGGGCAGGCGCTGGAGGCCGTGCTCATCCAGCACGGCCAGGCCCGCTGGACCCTTTCCTGGTCGGGCCCGGCGCGCCTGCTCTTCGACGACGGCGAGGAGGTCGCGCTGGCGGAGTACGCGGCCCAGGTCGCGGCCAGCCCGTCCGCCGTTCCCGGGCTGCGCGAGTGGCTGGGCGAGCAGGGCGTGCGTCACGACTACGTGCCGGACCCCCAGCGGGTACGGCACGCGCCCGTGTGACGCCGGTCAGCGGCTGTCGGAGTCGTTCTCGCTGAGCGCGGCCCGTCCGGCCTCCAGGCGGGCGACCGGGATGCGGAACGGCGAGCAGGAGACGTAGTCGAGCCCGACGTCGTGGCAGAAGCGCACCGAGCCGGGGTCGCCGCCGTGCTCGCCGCAGATGCCGAGCTTGAGGCCGGGCCGGGCGGCGCGGCCCTCCTCGGTGGCGATCCTGACCAGGCGGCCGACGCCCTCCTGGTCGAGGGTCTCGAAGGGGGAGACGCCGAAGATGCCGAGCTCCAGGTAGCGGGAGAAGAACGCGGCCTCGACGTCGTCGCGGGAGAAGCCCCAGGCCATCTGGGTCAGGTCGTTGGTGCCGAAGGAGAAGAACTCGGCGGCCTCGGCCACCTGGCCCGCGGTCAGCGCCGCCCTCGGTGTCTCGATCATGGTGCCGACGAGGGCGTCCACTCCGGTCTCGGCCAGGATCGCGGCGGCCTCCTCACGGACGGCCTCCAGCTCCTGCACGGCGGCGATGAGCGGGATCATGATCTCCGGCCGGGCTCCGGGCACCTCCTTGGCGGCCTGGGCGATGGCCCGTACCTGCATGGCGAACAGGCCGGGGATGACCAGCCCGAGGCGCACACCGCGCAGGCCGAGCATGGGGTTCTGCTCGTGCAGTCTCTTGACGGCGGTCAGCAGCTCGCGGTCCTTGGCCGAGACCTCGCCGTGGCCGGCGTCGGCCAGCGCGATCTTGACGGACAGGTCGGTGAGGTCGGGCAGGAACTCGTGGAGGGGCGGGTCGATGAGGCGCACCGTCACCGGCAGGTCCCCCATCGCCTGAAATATCCCGATGAAGTCGGCCTTCTGGAGCGGCTCCAGGGCGTCCAGCGCGGCCTGCCGCTCCTGCTCGCCTGTGGCCAGCACCAGGTCCTCGACCAGCTGCCGGCGCTCGCCCAGGAACATGTGCTCGGTGCGGCAGAGGCCGATGCCCTGCGCGCCGAAGCGGCGGGCCCTGGCCGCGTCCTCGGGCGTGTCGGCGTTGGCCCGCACGCCCAGCCGGCGGGTCGCGTCGGCGTGCCGCATGATCCGGTCGACGGCCCGCACCAGCTCGCCCTCGCGATCCTGGCCGTCCTCCTGGAGTGCGCCACCGCGCTCGAAGTACTCGACCACGGCGGAGTCCACGACGGGCACCTCGCCGAGGAAGATCTCGCCGGTGGTGCCGTCGATGGAGATGACGTCGCCCTCTTCGACCACCACGCCGCCCGGCGCGGTGAACCTCCGCTCGGAAGTGGACACCTCGAGCTCCTCCGCGCCGCAGACGCAGGTCTTGCCCATGCCGCGGGCGACCACGGCGGCGTGCGAGGTCTTGCCGCCGCGGCTGGTGAGGACTCCGCGGGCGGCGATCATGCCGGCCAGGTCGTCGGGGTTGGTCTCGCGGCGCACCAGGATGACCTCCTCGCCCTGGCCGGCCAGCTCGACGGCGCGCTCGGAGGAGAAGACGGCCTTGCCGACGGCCGCGCCGGGCGAGGCGTTCATGCCTTTGGCGATCTTGTTCTTGGCGGCGTCGGTGTCGAAACGCGGGAACATCAGCTGGGCCAGCTGGTCACCCGTGACGCGGGTGACGGCCTCGTCGAGCGTGATGAGCTCCTGGTCGACCAGCTGGGTGGCGATCCGGAACGCGGCGGCGGCGGTGCGCTTGCCGACCCGGGTCTGCAGCATCCACAGCTTGCCGCGCTCGATGGTGAACTCGATGTCGCACAGGTCCCGGTAGTGGTTCTCGAGCTTCTCCATGATCGCCAGGAGCTCGTCGTAGCTGCTCTGGTCGAGGCGCTCCAGGTCCTGCAGCGGGATCGTGTTGCGGATGCCCGCGACGACGTCCTCCCCCTGCGCGTTCTGCAGGTAGTCGCCGTAGATGCCCTGGTGGCCGGAGCCGGGGTCGCGGGTGAAGGCGACGCCGGTGCCCGAGTCGTTGCCGCAGTTGCCGAAGACCATGGCGACGATGTTGACCGCGGTGCCGAGGTCGGCGGGGATGCGCTCCTGGCGGCGGTAGAGGATGGCGCGCGGGGCGTTCCAGGAGTCGAAGACCGCCATGACGGCCTGGCGCATCTGCTCGCGGGGGTCGGCGGGGAAGTCGTGGCCGGTCTGCTCGCGCACGATGCCCTTGAACGTCTCGACCAGCCCCTGCAGCTCGCCGGCCTCCAGGTCGGTGTCCTGCCGGTCGCCCTTGAGCGTCTCGAGCGCGTGCTCGAAGTGCTCGCCGTCGATGCCGAGCACGGTCTTGCCGAACATCTGGATCAGCCTGCGGTAGGAGTCCCAGGCGAAGCGGTCGTTGCCCCCGGCCTGCTTGGCCAGGCCGTGCACGGACTCGTCGTTGAGCCCGATGTTGAGCACGGTCTCCATCATGCCGGGCATCGAGAACTTGGCGCCCGAGCGGACACTGACCAGCAGCGGGTCGTCGGCCTGGCCGAGTGTGCGGCCCATCCGCCGCTCCAGGGCGGCCAGATGCTCCGCGACCTCCCGCTCGAAGCCGTCGGGGACCGTGCCCTGCGTGAGGTAGTGCCGGCAGGCCTCGGTGGTGATCGTGAACCCGGGCGGAACCGGCAACCCAAGGTTGGTCATCTCGGCGAGGTTGGCTCCCTTGCCGCCGAGAAGATCTTTGAGGTGCCTGTTGCCCTCGGTGAAATCGTAAACGAACTTGGCCACCACAGCTCCAATCAACGCCTCTGATCGGGACTCTACCGGTGACTTTGCCGACGAAACTGCACCCATCGGTTAAGTCATCGTTTCCGCAGGTAGAACGGCGTACACCGGTCTAATCCAATTGATATTCGCGTGGCTGACGAAGTGGTTTATACCAATTGGTTTACACCAATTCTTGAGAAACCCGAAGGACCAGTGCACAATCGGATCACCCCCACAGGAGGCGCCCGTGGCCACTCCGACGAAGCCCCAGCGCCGCGCCCGGCTGGTCGCCGGATCCGCGCGGGCCGCGCAGGGCGGCGCGCTCTACGTCGACGACCGGCTCGGCCTGGGCCGCTGGCTCCGCCCCAACCTGCGCAAGCTCTTCCCGAGCCACTGGTCGTTCCTGCTGGGCGAGCTGGCGCTCTACTCGTTCGTGCTGATCGTGCTGACCGGGACCTTTCTCACGTTCTTCTACCAGCCCGACCCCGATGTGGCGTTCGCGTCGGTGCGGGAGATCAGCCTGGAGATCCGCGGCGGCCTGCTGGTGCGGCAGTTGCACCACTGGGCGGCGACGGTGTTCGTGCTGTCGATCGTGGCCCACCTGTTCCGCGTCTACTTCACCGGCGCCTTCCGCAAGCCGCGCGAGCTGACGTGGATGCTGGGCGTGATGCTGTTCGGGCTGGTGCTGTTCGAGTCGTTCCTGGGCGTCTCCCTCACCGCCGACCAGCTGGGCTTCACCGGGCTGCGGGAGGCGCAGGGGCTGCTGCTGTCGATCCCGCTGGTCGGCACGTACCTGTCGCGGTTCGTCTTCGACGGCGGATTCCCCGGCGAGGTCATCCCGCGGTTATTCGTCACGCACGTGCTGCTGGTCCCGGGGATCCTGCTGGCCGTGGTGCCGCTGCACGGGCTGATCCTGACCTGGCGGCAGAAGCACACCGAGCGCCGGGTCCCCGGCTCCGACGAGTCGCGGGTGACGGGCGGCCCCTTCTTCCCCTACTTCGCGGTCAAGAACGGCGCCACCGCCCTGTTCACGATGGGGGCGATCGCGCTGCTGGCCACGTTCGCCCGGGTCAACCCGGTGTGGGAGCACGGCGCCTACCGGCCGGGCGAGGCGCCGCCGTCGGCCCAGCCGTTCTGGTACTTCGGCGTGCTCGACGGCGCCCTGCGCCTGACCCCGCCCTGGGAGATCACGCTGGGCGGGTACGTGCTGCAGGTGGGGCTCTGGATCCCCATGCTCGTGCTGGCGTGCTTCTTCGGGGTGCTCCTGTGCTACCCGTTCATCGACCGCCGCCTGACCGGCGACCGCGGCTCTCACCACCTGCTGGACCGTCCCTCCGACGCCCCGGTGCGCACGGCGACGGGCATCGCGGTCATCACCTTCTTCGCGGTGGTCTGGGCGGCGACCTGGGTCTCGGAGATCCCTCCCGACCCCGGCGCGCCGACACCGCTGCTCGCCGCCCCGCACGACACCTACCAGGCCATCGTGTGGGGGCTGCGCGTCGCGGTGTTCGTGCTCCCCCCGATCGCCTACGCCATCACCCTGGCCTACTGCCGCCGCCGGGCCCGTCACAGCCCGGCGTGACCCTTTGCGGCCTGTTCCGCGACCGGACGGTGATCGGGAAGTGCGACCCTCGGGATCCATGCTCCTGCGCGCACCGCACCGCCTGGCCGCCGTGACCGCCTGCTTCCTCTGGGCGATTCCGGCATGCTCCGCCGGTACGGCGACCACCACGGCCACGGCCGTGCAGGACGCGCCCCCGCGCTCGGCCGAGGCGCCCGGGCCCGGACCGGCGATCGAGCGCCGCCACGCGACCTACCTGCGGCCCGGCGACTGCCTGCTGGACCTCCCCCGCGACCTCGTCGCGACGGTCGTGCCGTGCGGGCACCCGCACGCCGCCGAGTACGCCTCCATCTACGTGCTGCCCGAGGGCTCCTGGCCCGGCGTGGAGAAGGCGACGCGGCGGGCCCTGGAGTGGTGCGCCCCGAGGCTGCGGGTCAAGGCGTCGAAGCGCGAGGCTGTCGAGGCCGGTGCGCTCCCGCCCCTGGAACACGAGTGGCCGGGCGAGCGGACGGCCTACTGCCTGGCGGTCCCCCGCAAGGGTGACCTGGTCGGGCGGGTGCTGGAGTAGGGCCGGGGCGGGCCCCCGGCGGCGGCTCACCCACCTGGGAGAACACGGCCACCCGGCCGCCGTGGGACTCGGCGATCTGGCGGACGATGGCCAGGCCGAGGCCGGTGTGCCGGTCGCGGCGGCTGGCCTCGCCGCGCTGGCGGCCACCGCGCGGCGCGTCGAGGTCGCCGATCGTCTCCAGGCCCGGGGCCGGCCGCCGGGTGAGGGTCAGCCCGCGTTCGGCCGCCGGCGCGGCGAACTCCGGCCGCCGTGGCGCTCAGCCCGGTGAGGCGGGCCGTAGAGGCCGCCTCCCGCGGTCCCGGCCAGGTCGCGCAGCGCGGGGTCCTCGGGCGGCGACGTGGCCTGCGAGCAGGAGCCGGGCCGCGGAGTGGTAGTCGAGCAGGTAGGTGAACTGCACCCGCCCGGTCAGGTCGGCCGGCGCGAGATGGCGCAGAGGTCTTGCCGGGGAGGCCCGACACGGACAAGATAAGTAGCCATACTCCTAACGACGCCTGCTTTGGCAGCCACGGAGGTGGCCCGTGACGATGATCGGCTCGGCTGTACCACGCAAGGAGGACGCCGCGCTGCTGACCGGACGCGGCACGTTCGTGGACGACATCCATCGTCCCGGACTGCTCCATATGGTCTACGTGCACAGTGACGAGGCCCACGCGCGCATCACCCACATCGACGCGGAGGCGGCAAGGGCCCTGCCCGGCGTGCTCGGCGTGTGGACCGCGAAGGACTTCGCCGAGCTCCCGGCCAGACCGTCCGTCCCCGGCCTGGAGCGCGGCTACCTGGCCGGCGACAAGGTCCACTACGTCGGCGAGCCGGTGGCCGTCGTGGTCGCGGCCGACCGCTACCTCGCCGCGGACGCGGCCAGGGCGGTGAAGGTGGGGTACGAGCCGCTGCCGGTGATGGCGACGGTGGCCGACGCGCTCGCGCCGGACGCCGTCCCCATCTTCGCGCCGCTGGAGAGCAACCTCGCGCTGGAGCAGCAGGTGACGCCGCACGACGTGGCGGCCGAGCTGGAGGCCGCCCCGCGTCGCCTGCGCGCCCGCCTGGTCAACCAGCGCTGCGCCGGCGCGCCCATGGAGCCGTACGGCGTGCTCGCCGACTGGACCGGGGCCGGGCCGACCGTCTGGGCCACGGTGCAGGCGCCGCACCGGGTCCGGGCGGAGATCGCCGAGCGGTTCGGGCTCGCCAGGCACCTCGTCCGGGTCGTCGCGCCCGACGTCGGCGGTGCCTTCGGGGTGAAGTCGTCGTTCATGCCCGAGTTGTTTCTCGCGCCCGAGCTGTCGCGCAGGCTCGGCCGGCCGGTCAAGTTCGTCGAGACCCGCGGCGAGCACATGGTGCACACCTACCACGGCCGCGACCAGATCCAGGACCTCGAGGTCGGGTTCGACGACGAGGGCACGATCCTGGCCCTGGACGTCACGATCACCGTCAACACCGGCGGCGTGCCGGACCCGGTGGGCATCGGCCTGGCCACGCTCACCTCCTACATGCTCAGCGGCTGCTACCGGATACCGAAGATCGCCGCACGGTTCAGAAGCGTCGTTACCAATACAACGCCTACCGCATCCTACCGGGGAGCCGGCCGGCCCGAGGCGAGCTTCCTGATCGAGCGGGCCGTCGACCTCGTCGCCCACGAGCTCGGCAAGGACCCCGCCGACGTCAGGCGGGCGAACCTGATCCAGCCGGGCGAGATGCCGTACCAGACCCCGTTCGAGGGGATCGTGTACGACGAGGCCGACTACCCGGCCGCCCTGGAGCTGCTGCTGAGCGAGCTGGACTACGCCGGGCTGCGTGAGGAGCAGGAGCGGCGGCGCGCGGATCCCGGCGCCAGGCTGCTCGGCGTCGGGCTGTCCACGTTCGTGGAGATGGGCGGTTTCGGGCCCACGCCGCTGTTCGAGCAGTTCGGCTACATCGGCGGCTGGGAGTCGGCGAACGTCCGGCTGCAACCGGACGGCTCGGCGATCATCCTGGTCGGCACGGCCCCGCACGGGCAGGGCCACCAGACCGCCCTGGCCCAGATCGCCGCCGACGAGCTGGGCGTGCCCTTCGACGCCATCAGCGTGCTCTACGGCGACACCGCAGTCGTGCAGGAGGGCATCGGCACGATGGGCAGCCGGGGCATGCCGGTCGCGGGCAACGCCGTACGGCAGGCCGCGGTGGACGTGGCGGCCAAGGCCAGGCGCATCGCGGCGCACATGCTGGAGGCCGCGCCGGACGACCTGGTGAGGGTCGACGGGGCATTCCAGGTCAAGGGGGTTTCCGAGGCGACGGTGAGCCTGGCCGCGGTGGCCGAGCGCTCCTTCAAGCCGCACCTGCTCCCCGAGGACACCGGACTCGGCCTGGAGTGCACCGCGTACTACGAGCCGAAGAACCTGAGCTACCCGAGCGGCGCGCACGGCTGCGTGGTGGAGATCGACCGGGACACCGGGCGCGTGCACATCCTGCGCTACGTGTGCGTGGACGACTGCGGGACCGTCATCAACCCGCTGAACGCGCGCGGCCAGATCCACGGCGGGGTGGCGCAGGGCATCGCGCAGGCGCTGTACGAGAAGGTCTCCTTCGACGCCGACGGCAGGCCGCTCACCGCCTCGTTCGAGGACTACATGGTGCCGGGCGTGCTCGACCTGCCCCGCTACGAGACCCACCACATCGAGACCAAGTCCAGCTTCAACCCGCTCGGCGCCAAGGGGCTCGGCGAGGCGGGGGCGACGGCCGCGCCGCAGGCCGTGGTGAACGCCGTCGTGGACGCGCTCGCCCACCTCGGGGTGCGCGATGTGGAGATGCCCTGCACACCGGAACGAGTCTGGAAGGCCATGCGCCATGCGAGTTGAGATCACCGTCAACGGGCAACCGCACAGTGCGGAGGTCGAGTCCCGGCTGCTGCTCGCCCACTTCCTGCGCGACGTGCTGTCCCTGACCGGCACCCACGTCGGCTGCGACACCTCCAGCTGCGGCGCCTGCACGGTCCTGCTCGACGGTGTCGCGGTGAAGTCCTGCACCGTCCTGGCCGCCCAGGCCGACGGCTGCGCGGTCACCACGATCGAAGGGCTGGCCGGGCCGGACGGGCTGTCACCCGTGCAGGAGGGCTTCCGGCAGTGTCACGGCCTGCAGTGCGGATACTGCACGCCGGGAATGGTCATGGCCGCCACCGCGCTGCTCAGCGAACGGCCCGACCCGTCGGAACAGGAGATCCGCGACGGCCTCAAGGGCAACATGTGCCGGTGCACCGGCTACCAGATGATCGTCGAGTCGGTCCAGTGGGCGGCCGCGAACGGAGGCGCGCGATGATCCCGGCGGGCTTCTCCTACGTGCGCGCGGGCTCCGTCCAGGAGGCCCTCGACGAGCTCGCCCGGCACGGCGGGGCCGCGAGGCTGCTGGCCGGCGGCCACTCGCTGCTGCCGGCCATGAAGCTGCGGCGGGCCGAGCCGGGCGTCCTGGTCGACATCGGCCGCCTCGGCGAGCTCTCCTACGTCAGAGTGGACGGCGACCGGATCGCGGTCGGCGCGCTCACCAGCCACCGGACCCTGGAACGCGACCCGCTGGTGGCCGAGCACGTGCCGTTGCTGGCCGCCGCCGCGTGCCGGATCGGCGACCCCCAGGTGCGCAACCGGGGCACGATCGGCGGCTCGCTGGCGCACGCGGACCCGGCCGCCGACCTGGCCGCCGCGGTGCTCGCCCTGGACGGCGTGCTCGTCGCCCGCGGCCCGTCGGGTGTCCGGGAGATCCCGGCGCGGGAGTTCTTCACCGGCCCGCGGCGGAGCGCGCTGGCGGCGGACGAGATGCTCACCGAGATCCGGCTGCCGGCCGCCGGCGGCCTGCCGTACGCCTTCGAGAAGTTCAGCCGCCGTGCCCTGGACTGGGCCGTGGTCGGGGTCGCCGTCCAGTCGCGGCCCGGCGGTGGTGCGGCCGTCGCGCTGATCGGCATGGGGCCGACGCCGCTGCGGGCGACGGCGGTGGAGGAGGCGCTGGCGGCGGGAACGCCCGCGGCGGAGGCCGCCGGGCTCGCCTCACGAGGCTGCGAACCACCCGACAACGTCGTGGCGAGCTCGGCGTACCGCGCGCACCTCGCCGAAGTCCTGGTCGGCCGCGCGCTGACCGCCCTGTAGGTAGCCGGCGGGCGGGTTCGGCTCGCGAAACACACCAAGACACACCAAGGCCGGCGGGCGCCGTGATGGCGCCGTGATGGCGCCCGCCGGCCTCGCCGTCCGGGTGGTGGACCGGTTTGCCCGGTGAGCCCTCGGGGAGGGGAACAGAAGTGGTGTAGGGGGAAAAGATGCGCAAGCAACCGGTTCGCGGGGGCGAGCAGGCGGCGGGCAGCGCCGGCCGGGCCACCGGGAACGAACAGGCAGAAGAGGAGACCTGGCGCCGCCCGTCGGGGGCCACGCCGGGGCTGGAGGCCGACGACGAGTTCGAGCGGCTCAAGGAGCTCAATCCGGACGACTTCGAGTGACGCCGGGCCCGCTCAGCTCAGATCATCGGGGCGGGCGGCGACCAGGCGCGACAGCAGCGACGTGAGGTGCCGCCGCTCACCGCTGGTCAGGGTGGCGAACCACTCGCGTTCGCGCGCCTCCTGGAGCGCGTACGTCTCACGTACCGCGAGGTCGCCCTTGGGGGTGAGGGCGACCACCTGGGCGCGCCGGTCGCCCGGCAGAGGGCGACGCTCCACCAGGCCGTCGCGCTCCAGGGTGTGAACGGCGTTGGTGACCGCGGAGCGGGACATGGCCGAGACCTCGGCCAGGCGCACGGGCTGGGTGGGCCCGAGCATCCACAGCTTGAACATCAGCCGGAACCCCGGCAGTGTCCAGCCACGCGGCCGGTGTATGCGGGTCTCCAGATCGTTGACCAGCAAGGTGGACAGGTGGAGGAGGTTGTAGGCGAGCGCGAACGCCTCCGGGTCCTCGCCCAGGTCCGACAGGCGCTCGCGGGCGAACGACTCGTAGCGGAAGTCGGCTCGATCCTGCATGGGGGAAGTCTTGCATCCTGGCCGCCGCCCTGGAATGTTATGGCTGTAACAATCCTGGGAGGTGGACGTGCGGATCGTCATCGCGGGCGCCGGCATCGGCGGCCTGGCCGCCGCGCTCAGCCTGCACGCGGCCGGATTCGGCGACGTGACGGTGCTGGAGGCGGTGCCCGAACTACGCCCCCTCGGGGTGGGCGTCAACCTGCTGCCGCACGCCGTGCGCGAGCTGACCGAGCTGGGCCTGGCCGACCGGCTGGCCGCCATCGGGATGGCCACCGCCGAGCTGGCCTACTTCAACCGCTACGGCAGCGCCATCTGGTCCGAGCCCCGCGGCCTGGACGCCGGATACCGCTGGCCGCAGTATTCCGTGCACCGCGGCGCCCTCCAGCTCATGCTGCTGGCGGCCGTCAGGGAACGCCTCGGGCCGGACGCGGTCCACACCGGAACCCGGGTGGACGGCGCGTACCCCGACTGTGACCTGCTGGTCGGCGCGGACGGCATCCACTCGGCGGTGCGCGCCCGCATGTTCCCCGGCGAGGGCCCGCCCCCCTGGAACGGCCTGGTCCTGTGGCGCGGCACCACTCACGGCGCGCAGTTCCTCACCGGCCGATCGATGATCATGGCGGGGGACGGCGTGATGAAGTTCGTCGCCTACCCGATCGCGCTCGACGGCGACACCGCGCTGATCAACTGGATCGCCGAGCGCCCCCTCGGCCGTGACGCCGCCGACCTCGGCGACTGGAACCGGCCGGCCGACCCCGAGGAGATCCTGCGCCACTTCGGCGACTGGCGCTTCGACTGGCTCGACGTGCCGGGGATCATCAAGGCGGCCGGCGTCGTGTACGAGTACCCCATGGTCGACCGCGACCCGCTGCCGCACTGGTCGCAGGGCAACGCGGTGCTGCTCGGCGACGCCGCGCACGCCATGTACCCGATCGGGTCCAACGGCGCCTCCCAGGCGATCCTGGACGCCCGCGTGCTGGCCCACTCGCTGGCCACCACCGGCGGCATCGGCGCGTACGAGGAGGCCAGGCGGCCGGTCACCACCGCGTTGCAGCTCGCCAACCGGGGCATGGGCCCGGAGGTCGTGATGAAACTGGCGCACGAGCGCGCCCCCGGCGGCTACGACGACATCGAGCGGGTGATCCCCTACCGGGAGCGCGCCGAGATCGCCGCCTCCTACAAGCGGACCGCCGGCTTCGACCCGGCGCTGCTCAACGAGCGCCCCTCCTGGAGCGTGCGATGAGGCTCGAACCGCTGGCCACCTTCACCGTCGAGCTGGACCCGATCCTGGAGCTCGGGCAGTCGCCGTGGGGCCGCCGCCGGGTGATCAACATCGTCGGCGGCGTCTTCGAGGGGCCCCGGCTGCGCGGCGAGGTGCTGCCCGGCGGCGCCGACTGGCAGGTCGTGCACGCCGACGGGATGGCCAGTATCGACACCCGCTACACGCTGCGCACCCACGACGGGGCCCACCTCTACATCTCCACCAGCGGGGTGCGGCATGGCCCGGCCGCGGTGATGGCCCGCCTGGCGGCGGGCGAGCCGGTGGATCCCGGCGAATACTACTTCCGCCTGTTCTGCCGGTTCGAGACCGGCGACGACCGCTACCTGTGGCTCAACCGCACCCTCGCCGTCGCCTCCGCCGCGCGCACCGCCGACGCGGTCCGGTACGAGGCGTACGCCCTCACCTGAGGAGCACTCATGCCGAAGCTCGGCCCGGGCCGCCGCGCCCCCGGCCTCGCACGTGACTAGTCGTTGAGGTGCTGGCGGAGGTAGGAGTCGACCTGGTCGAGGGAGATGCGCTCCTGGGCCATCGAGTCGCGCTCGCGGATGGTCACGGCCTGGTCGTCGAGCGTGTCGAAGTCGACCGTGACGCAGAACGGCGTGCCGATCTCGTCCTGGCGGCGGTAGCGGCGGCCGATCGCGCCGGCGTCGTCGAACTCGACGTTCCACCGCCTGCGCAGCTGGGCCGCCAGGTCGCGCGCCTTCGGCGACAGGTCGGCGTTGCGCGACAGCGGGAGCACCGCGACCTTGACCGGGGCCAGCCGGTGGTCGAGCCGCATGACGGTGCGCTTCTCCATGACCCCCTTGGCGTTGGGCGCCTCGTCCTCGGTGTAGGCGTCGATCATGAACGTCAGCGTCGCCCTGTCGACACCGGCCGCGGGCTCGATGACGAAGGGGACGTAGCGCTCACCGGTGTCCTGCTCGAAGAAGCTCAGGTCGACGCCCGACGCCTTGGAGTGGGCGGTCAGGTCGAAGTCGGTGCGGTTGGCGATGCCCTCGAGCTCGCCCCACTCGCCGCCGGTGAAGTTGAAGCGGTATTCGACGTCGACCGTGCGCTTGGAGTAGTGGGACAACTTCTCCTTGGGGTGCTCGTAGAGCCGGAGGTTGTCCTTGTTGATGCCCAGGTCGGAGTACCAGCGGAAGCGCTCGTCGATCCAGTACTGGTGCCACTCCTCGTCGGTGCCGGGCTTGACGAAGAACTCCATCTCCATCTGCTCGAACTCGCGGGTGCGGAAGATGAAGTTGCCGGGCGTGATCTCGTTGCGGAACGACTTGCCGATCTGGCCGATGCCGAACGGGATCTTCTTGCGCGCCGACTGCTGCACGTTGAGGTAGTTGATGAAGATGCCCTGCGCGGTCTCGGGCCGCAGGTAGGCCAGGCCGGTCTCGTCCTCGACGGCGCCCAGGTAGGTCTTGAGCAGGCCGCTGAACTGCCGGGGCTCGGTGAAGGCGCCCTTGTTGCCGCAGTTGGGGCAGGTGACGTCGGCCAGGCCCCGCTCGGGCGCCTTGCCGTTCTTCTCCTCGTACGCCTCGACCAGGTGGTCGGCACGGAAGCGCTTGTGGCAGGACTGGCACTCGGTCAGCGGGTCGGTGAACGTCTCGACGTGGCCGCTGGCCTGCCAGACCTCGCGGGCCAGGATCACGCAGGAGTCGAGGCCCACGACGTCGTCGCGCATCTGGACCATCGTCTGCCACCACTGGCGCTTGACGTTGTTCTTGAGCTCGACTCCCAGAGGGCCGTAGTCCCACGACGCCCGCAGACCGCCGTATATCTCGCTCGACGGGTAAACGAGCCCGCGGCGCTTGGCGAGGCTGACGATGGTGTCCATGACGTCTGTACGGCGTGCCATGTCGTTGGATCTCTTTCCGGCTGGAGGTCGGCGAGGGGAATGTGAGCTCCCAGCTTAGGGGACATCGGGAGGCCCTCGCGCGCGACTAACGCTACGCCCTGTCTTGGGTGTAGACGTCCTCGAACGCGCTGGGTTCGTTGACCATGAGGATCATCAGTGGATACATCGCCATCCGCGCGGCCGACAGCGCCCGGCGGTAGAACCCGGCCCCCTCCCACTCGCTGACCAGCGCCCACAGGTTGGGCTCGTCGACCGAGCGGGCCAGCCTGCCGCGCAGGTAGCCGGGCTGGGCCGCCAGCGTGTCGAGGATGGCGTGGCCCTGCTTGACGAAGTCCTGGGACTGCGACTCCGGAACGGTGTAACGGATGACGGCGAGCACATGACCAGGATGTCAGACGATCACAGAGCCCAGGGCGTTTCCGGCGGCGCTAGGCTCGGGCCCGTGGCCACCAACGACGACCGGCGCGGGCGCCCGCGCCCTCGGCCCGGCTCCGGAGGCGCCCGGGGTCCGCGGCAGAAGCGCCCGCTGCCCCAGGGCGAGCAGTTCTTCACGCCGGGCGCGACCGGCCTGCGCAAGGCGGTCGAGACGCGCAGCGCGGCTCCGCTGGCCTACCTGTTCACGCAGGTGCCCCGATGGCTGACGCCGGCCGTGCTGGTGGTGCTGCTGCTCGCGGGGTTCGCCGTGGCGGGCTGGCCGGGCGGGCTCGCGGTGCTGCCGGTGCTCGCGTTCGTGGCCTGGCTGGCCTACCTGTCGTGGCCGTCGCTGGGCATCGGCGGGCGACTGCTGCGCGTGGTGATGCTCGTGTTCCTCGTGGTGCTGGCCGCCGACCGGTTCGGGGTGTTTCAGTCCTTCCAGCGATAGATTTTGACAATCATTTTCATTTTCCCGCATACTGAGGGCGTGATGTCCAGAACGCCCCGAATGCTCGCTGCCTGCCTCCTGACCGGCTCCACCCTGCTGGCCGCCGGCGCGTGCGGCGTGAGCACGGGAGAGACCACGGCGGGCGGCGAACCCGGCGTCGTCGCCGCCATCTACCCTCTGCAGTGGCTGACCGAGCAGGTGGCCGGGCCCGACGCGAAGGTGACCGGGCTGACCGCGCCCGGCGTCGAGCCGCACGACCTGGAGCTGGGCGCCCACCAGGTGGCCGAGCTCGAGGACGCCACCCTGACCGTCTACATCAAGGGCGTGCAGCCCGCCGTGGACGAGGCGGTCGGCGAGGACCACGCCTTCGACGCGGCCACCGCCGTCAAGACGATCCCCGCCGGAGACCACGCCGACGAGGGCGAGGAAGCCCACGACCAAGAGGTCTCCTACGACCCGCACCTCTGGCTCGACCCCTCGCGCCTGGCCACCGTCGCCACCGCGCTCGGCGACCGGCTGGCCGCCGCCGACCCGTCGCACGCGCAGGGCTACCGCGACCGCGCCGCCCGCACGGCGGCCACCCTGGGCGCGCTCGACCAGGAGTTCGCCAAAGGCCTGACCACCTGCGCGAGCAGGACCATGGTCACCGCCCACGAGGCGTTCGGCTACCTGGCCGACCGCTACCACCTCAAGCAGATCGGCATCACGCTCGACCCCGAGACCGAGCCCTCCCCCGCTCGCCTCGACGAGGTCGCCCGCCTCGCCAGGGCCGAGAAGGTCACCACGATCTTCACCGAGTCGCTGGTCAGCCCCAAGGTCGCCGAAGTTCTGGCCAACGAGGTCGGCGCGAAGACCGCGGCGCTCGACCCGCTGGAGAGCAAGCCCTCGGGCGACTACCTGTCGGCCATGCGCGCCAACCTGGCCACCCTGCGGACCGCCCTGGGGTGCACATGAGCGAGACCGTCTTCGCGATGACCGGCGGCCGGGTCACCATCGACCGGCGGCCCATCCTGCGGAACGTCGACCTGACCGTCCGCCCCGGCGAGGTCGTCGCCCTGATGGGCGCCAACGGCTCGGGCAAGTCCACGCTGGTGCGCGCCCTGCTCGGCCTCATCCCGCTGTCCGGCGGCGAGACCCTCCTGTACGGCAGCCCGCCCGCGCGCTTTCGCGACTGGTGGCGCATCGGCTACGTGCCACAGCGGCTGCAGGTCGGCGGCGGGGTGCCCGCCACGGTCCGCGAGGTGGTGGGCTCGGGCCGCGTCGCCCGGCAGAGCAGGCTGCGCCGCACCAGTGCCGCGGACCGGGCGGCCGTGGCCGGCGCCCTGGAGGCCGTCGGGCTGTCCGGCCGGGCGGGCGACCCGGTGCAGGAGCTGTCCGGCGGGCAGCAGCAGCGGGTGCTGATCGCCCGCGCGCTGGCCGGCGAGCCCGACGTCTACGTCATGGACGAGCCCACGGCCGGCGTCGACGCCGAGACCCAGCAGCTCCTCGCCGACACGCTGGCCAGGCTGGCGCTCGACGGCAGGACCATCGCGCTGGTCGCGCACGAGCTCGGCCCGCTGGAGCCGCTCATCACCCGGGGCGTCGTGATCAGCGACGGCCTCGTGGTGCACGACGGCAGGCCGCCCCAGCCCGAAGGCGAGTGCGCCAGGCCGGGACACCAGCACGTGCACCCGCACGCCCCGGAGATCCTCGGCCAGGGGACGACCGCCGGACCGCTGAACGGCTGGCAGGGAGAAGCATGACCTCGCTTCTGCAGAAGGAGTTCTTCCAGCTGGCGATCGTCGCGGCCCTGCTGGTGGGGCTCTGCGCGCCGGCCGTGGGCACGTTCATCGTGCAGCGGCGGCTCTCCCTCCTCGGCGACGGCATCGGCCACGTGGCGCTGACCGGTGTCGCGCTGGGCTTCCTGACCGGCACCGCGCCCGTCCTCACCGCCGTCCTGGTCGCCGTCGCCGGCGCCGTGGCCATCGAGATCATCAGGGCCCGCGGCCGGACCAGCGGCGACGTCGCGCTCGCGCTGATGTTCTACGGCGGCATCGCGGGCGGCGTCATGCTCATGGGCATCGCGCCCGGCGGCAGCAACGCCAAGCTCAACTCCTACCTGTTCGGCGCGATCGCCAGCGTCACCTCACAGGACATCTGGGTCATCGGCGCGCTGGCCGTCGCCGTGATCGCCGTCGTGCTGACCTTCGGCCGGGAGCTGTTCGTGCTCTGCCAGGACGAGGAGATGGCCCGGGCCAGCGGCCTGCCGGTGCGTTTCCTCAGCCTGCTGATCGCCGTCACGGCCGCGCTCACCGTGGTCATCGCCATGCGCGTGGTCGGCCTGCTGCTCGTCAGCGCGCTGATGGTGGTCCCGGTGGCGACCAGCCAGCAGCTCACCAGGGGGTTCCGCTCGACGATGGCGCTGGCCATGCTGTTCGGCGTGGTCGCCGCGGTGGGCGGGCTGCTCGCCTCGACGCTGTCGGCCAGGGTGCCGCCCGGCGCCGCGATCGTGCTCCTCGCCCTGGCCGGCTTCGTCCTGGCCCTCGGTGTGGGTAGATTCGTACGCCGAGGCCGAGCCCGGGAGTCCGCGGTGAGCGAGCAGCCGATGAGCGCGAGGGAGGTTTCATGACCCCACTGAGCAAGGGCATCGACGGCCACGTCGCCCACGTCATGAGACCGGCGGAGGAGGCCACATGACCACCAGACGCGACGCCGTGCACGACACGCTGCGCCGCAGCAAGGGCTTCCGCAGCGCGCAGGACGTCTACGCCGAGATGCGCCAGCACGGCGCCAAGATCGGGCTGACCACGGTCTACCGCGCCCTCCAGGCGCTCGCCGACGGCGGCCACGTCGACGTGCTGCGCACCGACGAGGGCGAGTCGGTCTACCGCGCGTGCGCCAGCGGCGACCATCACCACCACCTGGTCTGCCGCCGCTGCGGCCACACCGTCGAGGTGGCGGGGCCGGCCGTCGAGCGCTGGGCCGAGACGGTCGGCGGCGAGCACGGCTTCACCGACATCACTCACACGGTCGAGGTCTTCGGCACCTGCTCGACCTGCTCGGCCACGGTCAGGGCCGGCTGAGCGCGCCGCGAGCCGTACAACACGCCGAGCACGATCACGGCGCAGCCAGAGAGCTGCGGCAGCGACGGCCGCTCGCCGAGGACCGCCGTCGACAGCGCCACCGTGGTCATGGGCTGCACGAGCAGGAGCAGCGCGGTGAGCGCGGCGGGCTGCCTGGGCAGGGTGTAGGTGATCAGCATCCAGCCCAGCACCTGCGGCCCGAACGCGAGCAACAGCAGCCACCCGTGCGCGGGCCAGACCGGCGTGAAGTCGGCGCCGCCGAAGATCGGGCTCAGCGCGGCCATGGCGACCGTGGCGACCACGGTGGCGTGTGCCAGCGGCCCGGCGGTGCGCCGCGAACCCGCCTTCATCAGCAGCAGGAAGGCGGCGTACGACACCGATGTGGCGAGCCCGGCGAGCACCCCGAGCATCGGGTCGGAGCCGTAGGCGGCGCTGTCGAAGACCCCGGAGATCAGCACGACCCCGGCGAAGACCACCGGCGTGGCGATCATCAGCCGGCTGGAGGGCCGCTCGTGGAAGAGCGCCCACGCGGCGAACGCGACGATGAACACCTGCAGGTTGCCGAGCACGGTGGCCAGGCCGGCGCCCACGTAGTCGATCGTGTGGTGCCAGAACAGCAGGTCGAGGGCGAAGAGCAGGCCCGCCAGCCAGGCCAGGTTGCGGCTGCGGCCGGGCAGCGGGCCCAGCCTGCGCCGTTCGAGCCAGGCCAGCACGATCATCGGCGGGACGGCGTAGGCGCACCGGAAGAACGCCGAGGTGGCCGGCGCCACATCCGACAGTCTCACCAGGGGCGCGGACGTGGAGATGATCAGTGCTCCGACGATCGCGATCAGCACGATACGCCGATGTGTACTCACGGAAACCCCCGACAGCCCTGGCTAGAGATACGCTGCGACAACGCTAGAACCGGTCCCGACAGGAGTCAACATGCTGTTTGGCCATGACATGGTGCATTCGCTGGCAACCGTCGTCGAGTTGGTCAACACCTCCCCCTCGACCGGCGGCGGCGACGAACTCGCCGACCTGGCCGACCTGCAGACCTTCACCCAGTCGCGCCAGGTCAGCGGCGTCGACACGCTCACCGTCCGCGACCTCGGGCAGGTGCGGCTGGTGCGTGAGGCGTTCCACCGGGTCTTCACCGCCCCCGACCAGCAGACGGCCGTGCGCATGCTCAACGCGCTGCTGTCGGAGACGCGGATCACCCCCCGGTTGACCGAACACGACGGACACCCCCTGCACATGCACTATTTCGCCCCCGACGCGACCCTGGCCGAGCACCTCGCGGCCGACTGCGGGGTGGCGCTGGCCCATCTGGTGGTCGACGGGGAGTGGGAGCGCCTGCGCACCTGCTCGGCCCCCGACTGCGAGCGCGTCTTCGTCGACGAGTCCCGCAACCGTTCCCGCGTCTACTGCGACAGCCGCACCTGCGGCAACCGCATGCACGTGGCCGCCTACCGCGCCCGCCGCCGCGCCTGACTGTCGATTTCAGGAATCCTCTGCACAGATGTCAGAAGTTCTGTGCACAGGTGGTGGCCTACCCGTTCGCGTTGAGCTCGTTGAGGGCGTCGGCGTAGTACTGGCGGCGTTCCGCGATGAGCGTGGTGACGTCCTCGCGGGTTGCCTCCGCCGAGGGAAGCTCTCGCGGACCACCCATCTGAGACGCGGGGACAGCCTTTCGAGCGGTGCTTTCGTGATCTCCGCGGCGGCACATCGAGGTGTCCGGTTGAGGTTCCTCTAACGGACACACGACGGGAGGAGGCGAAACGGCCGGGCTCCGGGTCGGGAAGGAAGGAGGCGGGGATGCCCTGGCCGATTATGAAGACACGTTGCCGGTCGTACGCCTCAGCACGCGAGCGGCCCGCCGCGTCACCAGCAGCGCATGTCCATCCAGGTGTCGTCGTATATCCCGCCCAGGTCGATGATCACTGAGTTTGTGGCGGAGGTGCCATCCACGGGGGTGCCGGGCTCGTCGAATGGCGTCCAGCCCACGACCCCGTAGTCGCCGAGGTCTCCGTCGGGGTCCTCTATCTTCGCCTGGCGATAGTGGTTCAGCACCTCTTGGATAGGCCGGTCGGTGGAGAGTTCGAAGCGGATGGTGTACCAGCAGTCGCCGGAGTCGCCGCTCACCTCGACCTGCGGGTCGAAGTACCCGAAGTCCGTTCCGGGCGGCAGCGGAAACTCCTGGATGCGGCCCACCATGCGCGCCAGCCGGTGGTCATTGATCCACACCGGCGCCATGACAATCGCCGCGAGCAGCAGGAGCGGCACTAACGGCACGGCCAGGCAGCCGATCCGGCGAGCCATTCGTGAATGTCTGGACTCCTGCGGTGGTGCGGATGCGGGCGGGTCCTGGGGGATCGACATGGATCACATGATCGCGTACCCGTTCCCACTCGCATGAAGTCCCGCTCTGCTCGGGATGGATATCGCACCGTCGCGAGTTCGCGTCTTGGGTAAGCAATAGTTCTTGAGTTGAGTTCGTTGGATCTCTCTCGACTTCCCCCTTCCTGGCCTGCGAGCTGGCTCTTCTCGGGTTTGCCGGATGGAGCACGGTCGCCTGAAGTAGCTTCACTCTCCGTGAAACAACTGTCACTGGAGTGACGGAATGGCGGCTGGGCTGAAGTCGGGAGGTTCGGGTTGGCGCTGGCAGTCGTACGGGATCTGCGCGAGCACCGCGCCCCGGCGAGCGCGGAGGAGCTCGCCGACTTTGAGACCGATGTGCTGGCAGGGTTCGTGCTCGCGCGCGCCTCGGCCGGGCTGGCTGACAGCACCATCCGCAGTGACACCAACCATTTGGAGCTGATCCGGGCCTGGTTCGGCCGACCTCTGTGGGAGATGCAGCCGGCCGACGCCGACGCCTACTTCGGCAAGGTCCTGCGCGATGCCAAGCCCTCCACTCGCACCGGCCGGGCGGCCGCGCTGACGGTCTACTTCCAGTTCCTCGAGCTGCGACACCGCGTCGAGTTGCACAATCTCACCGGACACGTGATCGAGTGCCCGCTGGATGAGATGAACAGGCCCAAGGCCTCGGTCGACCCGCTGCTGCGGATCCCGCCGGCGGAAGCGGAGATCGAGCAGTTGTTCTCCGGATGGCGCGAGGACCTGGTCACCTGCCGCAAGTTCGCTCCGGCCGCCCGCAACTACGCCGTCGCGCGACTGGTCGCCGACGTGGGGCTGCGGATCAATGAGGCACGGATGCTGGATCTGGACGATGCCCGATGGGAGCTGGGCCGGTTCGGCAAGCTGAACGTCCGCCACGGCAAGGGCTCACGCCGTCGCGGGCCCAAGCCCCGGCTGGTGCCTCTGATCAACGGCGCCGACGTCAACCTGCGCTGGTTCATCCAGGACGTGTGGGGCTTGTTCGACGGTGATCACACCCGGCCGGGCGCTCCGATGTTTCCGTCCGAGCGCAAGAACACCGACTGCTCATGCGGGCGCGCGACCGCTGATGTGTTCCGTCGCTCGCTGGCCGAAGCCGCTGAAAAATACCTCCCGGCCTGGGCGGACAAGCTCACGCCCCACGTGCTCCGCCACTTCTGCGCCTCCCAGCTCTATCTGGGCGGGATGAGCCTGCTGGCCATCCAGGAACTCCTCGGTCACGCCTGGACCGGCACGACCGCCCGCTATATCCATGTTCACCGCACCCATGTCGAGGACGCCTGGGTGCGCGGCCAGCAGCAGGCGGCCGACCGCTGGAAAGGACTGGAGTCATGACCGACCATACCGGCAGCCCAGCAGGCGACTACTGGATCCGGCATGACCTGGCCTGCGCCCTCAGCCTGGGAGCCTGCGGTCTAACCCACCTCCAGGCCGGCGTCGAACTGCTCATCGACCATGAGTACTGGCTGCGCCGAGCCGACTTCACCGACGCGTTCATCACCATCGACGACAGCGTGGCCAGCACGAAGGCGTTCATCGACTGGCCAGAGGCGATCGCGGCCCTGACCGCCGGGCGGCTGCCGTGCAGCGGCGGCGAGCGGCGGATGCTGCTGATCGCGGGGAGCATCGCCGGTGCCGTCCCGGTCGACCTGTCCGACGTGCTGATCGGGCTGGACCGCACCAACATCGTCTTGGTCGCCGCCGCGGTGCTGCGCGCGGCCGGCCTGCAGGATCAAATGATCGCACCGCAGCCCGACAACGCTTCGCACCATCGAGGAGCACAGCAGCGATGAAGTGGAACCTGCGCCTGGCCGCGGCCAACCGCGGCATCTGGAAGGCCAGCGAGTTGCAGCGCATGCTCGCCGGCCGCGGCATGACCATCAGCGCGGGGAAGATGTCGGGCTTGTGGTCCGGGCAGCCCAACAGCGTCCGCCTGGACGAACTGGATGTGATCTGCGCCGTGCTCGGCTGCGGCGTCGAGGAACTCCTGCAGCCCGAACCACAGACCGTTGCCCAGCCCAAGCCCGACACAGGCCAGCAGGGCGCCGCCGTCGGGGAGGCGTGCCCCGTCTCGCCGCGGCCCAAGTCCGGTCGATCACTACCACCACGGTGACCTGCCTGCACTGCGGGACCCCGATCCCCGCCGGAAGCCGCCGGGACAAGATGTATTGCAACAACAGATGCAGCGCGCTGGCCTCCTATTACCGCCGGAAGAACGGCCAGCCGGTGCCGCAGCGGTGGCAACACCCCGCTCTCACCTCCGACAATCCCGTACTTCAAGCGGCGGCGGCTCACGCCAAGGATCTCGGCCAGGCTCACGGCTGGTCGGAGTCAACCGTCAGATGCACCCTCGACGGCCTGGCCCTCCTTCTGGAGGAACGCAGCGCCGATCAGCCGGTGCTCCTCAGCGAGATCCGCGCCCGGACCTCCCGGCACACCTCTGCTCCCCGGGTCGCTGAGGTCCTCGCCGGCCTTGGCCTGTTCGCCGACGACTCGGTCTCGTCGCTGAACTCGTGGATCGACCTGCGCACCGGCCAACTCCCTGCCGGGTTCGCCGCCGACGTCCGAGAATGGCTCCTGGTGCTGCTCAACGGGGACGCCCGCCACCACCCCCGATCACCCACCAGCCTCTACGTCTACTTCGGAGCCATCCGGCCGTTCCTGGAGGGATGGGCGCCGACCCGCGGGCACCTCCGCGAGATCACCACAACCGACATCGCCGCCGCGCTCCACCCCTTGGCCGGATGGCAGCGCCGCAACGCCATCGCCGCGCTGCGCTCCCTGTTCCGCTTCGCCAAGAAACGCAAACTGATCTTCGCCAACCCCGCCGCGCGGCTGAAGGGCCCCGAGGTCGACCGGCACCTCCTGCCGATGACCGACACCGAGATCAGCACCGTCGAACAACTCGCCGTCACACCAGTGCAGCGGCTGGTCGTCGCGCTGACCGCCGTGCACGCCGCCCGGCCGGCCGCCATCCGCGCCCTTACCCTGGACGACCTCGACCTGCCCAACCGGCGCATCACCCTCGCCGGACACACCCAGCGGCTGGGAGAACTACCCCGCCGAACCCTTCTGACCTGGCTTCGCCAGCGACGCGCAACATGGCCTCACACACCCAACCGGCACGTCCTGATCACCAAGAGAACAGCCCTCGGCACCCATCCCGTCTCGGCCCTCTACCTGCAGCAGGAGTTCATCCGCCAGGGGATGGACCTCGAACGCATCCGCAGCGACCGAGTCCTCCATGAAGCCCTTACCGTCGGCCTCGACCCCCTCCACCTCACCCTGGTCTTCAACCTTTCCCACAGCACCGCCAGCCGATACGCCGCCCTCGCCCAAAAGCTCCTGGACACCGAGCTAGACCATGCGCACCCTGGTTGACCCCGTGGCTATTCTCAAGAACACGCGCCGTTTCCCGGCCCCAGCCCCAGAAAGGCCGCGAGTTCCCGCTGAAGAACCTTCAGCCAGCCCGAACCCACGGCCAAGGTGCCGGTAAGAAACGTGTCTTGAGCCCCAAACGGCGTTGATCTTGCTGTGACTTGCCTGGTCAATGCTGGGTGGTCATGAAACACCCCCGATGCACATCGATGAGCTGGTCGAGCACTGGACGATCCTGGACGAAGAGCGCGACCTC
The DNA here is from genome assembly GCF_040649575.1 of Nonomuraea sp. NPDC048916. Classification (NCBI taxonomy): domain Bacteria; kingdom Bacillati; phylum Actinomycetota; class Actinomycetes; order Streptosporangiales; family Streptosporangiaceae; genus Nonomuraea; species Nonomuraea sp. NPDC048916. The sequence goes on along the minus strand of NZ_JBEZFS010000042.1, from coordinate 31,725 downwards.
ATCGCCGGAAAGCGCGACGCCACGCGGCTCGGCTTCGCGATCTTGCTGAAGTTCTACACGCAGCACGGCCGGTTCCCGCGCTGCTGTTTGGACCGGCTCAGCGTGATGGCGGGCACCTGGTCGCGATGACCGGCGACGGAGCACCAACGACGTCCCGGCGCCGGCCCAGGCCGACGTTGGCGTGGCCATGAACACCGGCCCCCCCGGACGGCTTCGACTCGAGGTCATCAGCCTCCTCCAGTGAGCGCCTCCGATGGTCGCCGCATCTCCCTTCGTGAGCTATCGCCGCAGGGCGTGTTCGCGCAAGAACTCCCGGATGATGCGCTGCGGCTCCTCGGCCCGAGGACTCAGCCAGAACCCGAGATGGTCCTCGTCCGGCATCCAGTGGTGCTGCGCGCCCGGGATCCGCGCGGCGGCGTTCTCGCCGTGCTCGAACGGCACGTCGCCGTCCTGCTTGCCATGGAGGATGAGCGTCGGCGCGGTGATGCGGTCGAACGGGATCGCCATCTCTCGCGTCTGCAGCGAGTCGTTGCCGGTGCCCGGCATTCTCTTCTCGTACGGGAAGGTCGCATCGAACATCGCCTCGAAGAAGAGCCGGACATCCTTCGTGCGCATGATGTGGTCGGCGCGTTCCGCCTTTTGGCTCTCGGTGAACGTGCTGGTCTCGTCCAGGGTGCCGGAGATGATCGTCTCGAGCGAGACCGATGCGGTCAGCTTCGCGAGCTTCTGGCCGATCGCGTTCATGAAGACGGTCTGCACAGAAGAGGTGGGCGAGGCGCCGGGGTCGGGCAGGCTCACGCCGCCGATCGAGACCAGTCCCCACACCCGTTCCGGATGGCGCGCGGCGAATGCGTACGCGACCGGGCTGCCCGCCGAGACCCCGAAGACGCCGACCCGGTCGATGCCGAGCTCATCAAGCAGGGCTGCCAGCAGATCTGCCTGCTCGTCGAGGGTTCGCCCGCTGCTCAGCGGCGTGCCGAGGTACCCGGGACGCGACGGGCTGAGGATCCGGTATCCGTCGTCCTGCAGCAGGCTCGCGAACAGCCGGCCCTGGTCGGCGCCGCCCAGGCCCGCGTGCACCGACAGGACGACCGGGCCTTCGGTGCCGTACAGGTCGTACTCGATCGGGCCCCGGTCCGTGTTCGCGGTCCGCAGGTCGAGCGCGACACCCGTCAGCAGGGTCCGCCGCGGATCGAGGTCGGCTGTGCCGTCCCACATGGCCAGGCCGAGCGCGAGCAGCGCCGGAATACCGATGAGCACGGCCACTGTGATGATGATGGCCTTCCGGATGCGGTGCCGCCGTCGTGGCGCGTGCGTGTCTTTCGTCATCTCCACCCCGATTCGCTGGATCGGCGGCGCCATGGCCGCCAAGTAGCATCCGAAGGTATTCGGGAGAATTCAGGCGGAGAAGAGCGCAATTTTATGTGACCGGCCGAAGATGGGGGTCTCGATGCCGCGGGTGAAGAAGACCTCGGTGTGCCCTTACGGTGCCACCGGGGTCGGGGGCAAGTGGATGTTCTGGAGCATGTACCACCTGCTCAGTGGCGCCAAAAGGTTCTCCGAGCTGCGCCGCCTCATGCCGCAGGCCGGTCGTCAGACGCTCGTGACACAGTTGCGGGAGCTCGAGCGGGCGGGCGCCGTCCGCCGGACCGTATCCGCTCACATTCCGCCGAGGGTGCGGTATTCCCTCACGCGGCTCGGCTGGGATTCCGAGCCGATCCTGCGGGAGCTCAAGGACTGGGGCGAGTGGTTCGGCGATCGGGTCGGCCCCGATGTCGACTGGCTGGTGAGCCTCGGCGGTCGATGGAAGGTGTGGATCGTCCACGGCCTGTTCGACGGCGCCAAGCGCTTCGGCGAGCTCCGGCGGCTCCTGGCCCCGATCAGCAAGCAGGTACTCGCTCGGGAACTGCGTGAGCTGGGCGACCTAGGCCTGGTGCGTCGTCTTCCCAGGCAGCCGGGCGCTCCGCAAGGCGCCTACGAGCTCACGGAGACGGGGAGCGAGTCGGAGCCCATGTTCCGCCGGCTTTACGCGTGGGGCAGGTGGGCGAGCGTGAAGACGGGCGTGAGGTTCGACTGGCCGGCGAGCACCCCTCCGGAGCACCTCCGCCACACGTTCACGGCACATGGGGAACTGCCGGTGAGGCCCTGATCGCGCCGAGCGTCCCCCACCGTACGGGCGCGTGGCTCGGCGGCGGGGTCACGTCGCGGTGGCGACGACCGTGAGCGTGAGGTGGAAGTGGCGGCCGGTCATGCCCTTCTCCCTGGTCAGGCCGAAGGCGTAGCGGTCGACGGTGGTCTCGGCCTGGGCGCGCAGGGTCTGGTTCTCGGCGATGAGCGAGGTCAGCGTGAGGACCGCGGGCCGGGTCACGCCGCGCACGGTCAAATCGCCGGGCACGCGGGTCCCGTCGGGGGAACGTTCGACGCCCCTGGCCCGGAAGGTGATCTCGGGGTGGGCGGCGGCGTCGAGGTAGACCGCCGACCTGACCTTCCCGTCCCGCAGCGGGATACCGGTGTCGACGCTGCCGGCTCGGATCACCACGTCCACCGTCGAGTCCTCGGCGGGCTCGGCGATGCGCACCTCACCGCCGTCCACCGCGAACGAGCCGCGGACCGGCAGGAGGCCGAAGACGTGACGCGTGCCGAACGTGACCTCCGTGGCCTCCGGGTCGATGCGGTACACGCCCGGCGCCGGCTCGGCGGTCGGATGCCCGGTCGGATGCCCGGTCGGGAGCGAGGCCGGGTGCGCGGCCGGATGTGCGCGGGATGCGTCTTTGCCCTTCATGTGCTTCACGCTACTCAAGCCTGGTTTGCCCCGAGAATCGCGCTGCGTGCCCACATGGGGTGTACCTGGGTACACCCCCCACGACTACGGCTGGTAGGTCAGGACCACGACCCCGTCGGGCCCGACCGGCCGGGCCTCGACCAGCCGCAGGTCGGTGACGCGGGCGCCGTCGCCGAACAGGCGCCGCCCGGCGCCCAGGACGACGGGGAAGACCATCAGCCGGTACTCGTCCACCAGGTCTAGCTCGGCCAGCGCCTGGACGAGCCGGCCGCTGCCGGTGACGAGGATGTCGCCGCCCGGCCGCTGCCTGAGGTGGCCGACCTCCTCGGCGAGGTCGCCCCGGATCACGGTGGTGTTCCTCCACTCGGGGGCACTCAGCGTCGTCGAGACGACGTACTTCCGCATGCCGTTCATCTTGTCGGCGAAGCCCACGTCATCGCGCATCTTCGGCCAGACCGCCGCGAACCCTTCGTAGGTGACGCGGCCCAGCAGCAGCGCGTCGGCGGCGAGCACCTCGTCGAGCTTGAACTGCCCGCCCTCCACGAGTCGAACCGGAACGCCCAGCCGCCGCGGTCGAAGATCCGATCGTTTCCCGGTGCCTCCATGACGCCGTCCACGGTGACGAACTGGGATACGACGATCTTCCTCAACGCCCTGCTCCTTCCGGACCTCCGCCGCCGATCCTGGCCCTGCGCGGAGCCGGGACGCAACGTGCGCGGCCGACGCCCGGCGCCCACGATCGGTGTGCCGCCGAGCACTTCAAGGTCGGGCGCTTCAAGGTCGGGCGCTTCAAGGTCGCGCACCCGTATCCGTGTGCCCTCGATGCAGACGATCGCGGTGTGGCCCGATCGGGGTTGGGCCGGTCGGGGGAACGGGTGCCGGACACGCCCCGCCGCGGCCTGCGGCGGTCGCTCAGACCTGGTTGGGGATGGCTCCGCCGTACCTTCTGTCGCGCTTGGCGTAGATCTCGCACGCCTCCCAGAGATCCCTGCGGTCGAAGTCGGGCCAGAGCCGGTCGAGGAAGACCATCTCGGCGTAGGCCGACTGCCACAGCAGGAAGTTGGAGAACCGCTGCTCCCCGGACGAACGGACGAACAGGTCGACCTCCGGGATCTCCGGCTCGTCGAGGTAGCGGGCGAAGACCTTCTCGTTCACCTTCGACGGCTTCACCCGGCCGGCCGCGATGTCCTGGGCCAGTTTGACCGCGGCGTCGACGATTTCGGCCTGGCCGCCGTAGTTGACGCAGAACTGCAACGTCAGCCTGCGGTTGCGTTCGGTCATCTCCTCGGCCGTCCGCAGCTCGTCGATCACGCTCTTCCACAGCCGTCCCGGCTTGCCCGCCCAGCGCACCCGCACGCCCATCGCGTGCAGCTCGTCGCGGCGGCGGCGGATGACGTCGCGGTTGAAGCCCATGAGGAAGCGCACCTCGTCGGGCGAGCGCTTCCAGTTCTCGGTGGAGAAGGCATAGGCGCTCAGATAGGGGACGCCCAGCTCGATGGCGCCCTCGATGACGTCGAACAGCGACGCCTCGCCCGCCTTGTGCCCCTCGGTGCGGGGCAGGCCGCGCGCCTTGGCCCAGCGACCGTTGCCGTCCATGACGATCGCGACATGCCGCGGCACCAGGTCGCGCGGAATCGGCGGCGGCGTCGCACCCGAAGGATGCGGGGACGGTGGTCGGATCTTCACGCGGGCTCCCTTTCGACGTGTCGCAGAGAGCGTATTCCGTGTTCGAGATGCCATTGCAGATAGGCGGCGACCAGGCCGCTGCACTCGCCGCGATGGCGTGACTCCGAGGCGTCGGCCGCCGCCCAGTCGCCGCGCAGCAGCGCCGTCATGAGCCTGATCGTCTCGGGCGCGGGCACGACCGAGCCCGACGGTTTGCACGCGCCGCACACCACGCCGCCGGCCACGATGGCGAACGCCCTGATCGCCGGGGCCCGGCACTTGGCGCACGCCTCCAGCGCGGGCGCGTAGCCGGCCACGGCCAGCGAGCGCAGGAAGTAGGCGTCGAGCACCAGCCTGGCCTCGTGCACCCCATCGGCCAGCGTGCGCAGCCCGCCCACCAGCAGCAGGAACTGCCGCAGCGCCGGCTCCTTCTCGCCGTGCGTCAGCCGGTCGGCGGTCTCCAGCATCGCGGTGCCCGCGGTGTAGCGGGGGTAGTCGGCCGCCAGCGTCTCGCCGTACGGTCTGATCGTCTCCGCCTGCGTGACGACGTCGAGCGTGCGCCCGGTGTGGAGCTGCAGATCGACGTGCGTGAACGGCTCCAGCCTGGCGCCGAAGCGCGAGGTGGTGCGGCGCACGCCCTTGGCGACGGCGCGCACCTTGCCGGTGCGCCTGGCCAGGATGGTGACGATGCGGTCGGCCTCGCCGAGTTTCTGTGTCCGCAGGACCACGCCTTCGTCACGGTAGAGACTCACCTGTCCATCTTAGGGGCGCACGCTCTTTTCGTTACGGACACGCGTCGGTGACGCGACTCTGCGCAACTCTCATTAGACTTTGTCGCCTGTCCCCCGCAATACCCGTTGTTCATCCCCCCGCCACCGCCTCGAAAGGGAGTCATGACCCGCGTGGTCCTGCTGGGCTCTTCGCCCGGCCCCGACACCGCTCCGACCGGACTGAGGCTCGCCGCGCTGCCTGGCAGCCCGACCGTCACCGAGCGGCTGCGCAGCCAGATCCTCTCCCTGGATCCGCGGCCCGCGACGATCGACACGGGCGACGTGGCCGCCGCCCTGCGTGCCCTGGCCGAGGTCGCCGAGTCCGCGACGGAAAGCCTCCTCATCCTCCCCGCCAACTCCGTGATCCACGACGAGCTGATCTACCAGATCACCAAGACCAAACGCGGCGCACTGGCGCTCATCGCCAAGGAGCCGCGCCCCGACACGATCGAGGAGACGCAGCCGGACATCGTCCCGATCGACGAGGCCGAGCCCGAGATCGGCGACCACCGGCTGGAAGGGCTGCCGGTGCGCTCCCGAGCCGGCAAGTCGCGCATCGTCTCCGTCGGCACCGCGGCCCACGCGGTGACCAGGCCCAACGCGGCGCTGCTCGGCCCCCTCCACCTGAACCTCCGCAACGCGCCCACGCTGGCCGCGACCTGCCGCGAGCTGGCCGGCATGGCCGACGTGTTCGGCCGCGACGACGACCTGGTGCAGCTGATCGTCTTCGGCCTGGTGCGCAACGGCGTGTCCGTGGGCATCCGCGGCCGCCGCGACCTCTTCTACCGCAGGGTCACCACCCAGGAGGAGGCCAACGAGGCCGGCGCCGAGATGGCCGGCATGGACGAGGACCGCGCCCGGCTCGACAACGCGGTCAAAGGCGCCGACGGCTTCTTCACCACCTACTTCGTCTCCACCTACTCCCGGTTCATCGCCCGCTGGGCGGCCCGGCGCGGGCTGACGCCCAACCAGGTGACGCTCATCTCGATCACGCTGGGCGTGCTGGCGGCGGCCTGCTTCGCCACCGGTGACCGGCCGTGGATGGTCGCGGGCGGCGTGCTGATCTACTTCGCGTTCGTGTTCGACTGCGTGGACGGTCAGGTCGCCCGCTACGCCCGCAAGTTCGGCGTGCTCGGCGCCTGGCTCGACGCGACGTTCGACCGCTTCAAGGAGTACGTCGTCTTCGCCGGCCTCGCGGTCGGCTGGGTGGTCTCGGGCAACGGCGACGACATCTGGATCCTCGCCCTGGCCGCGATCGGCCTGCAATCGGTGCGCCACCTGCTCGACTTCTCCTTCGGCATCGCCAACCGCCGCAAGCCGCCCGCCCAGCTGCCCACGCTGCCGCTGACCGCGCCCTCCGACAAGGACCTGCGCAGGGCACTGCAGAGCCGCAAGGTGGAGCGCGCCCAGGGCATCCGGGGCCTGCTCAAGATGTGGAGCAAGGCCGGCCGGTTCCGCGCCGTCCACTGGGCCCGCAAGATGATCGTGTTCCCCATCGGCGAGCGGTTCGCGGCCATCGCGATCACCGCCGCCCTCTTCGACGCCCGCATCACCTTCCTCACGCTGGTGATCTGGGGCACCGTCGCCGCCATCTACACCCTCACCGGACGCCTCATGAGGTCGCTCGCATGATCACTCAGCCGCAGGCCGCCGCCACTCCCACGCCGGACCCCGACGAGGAACGCCGCCGCATCCAGACCGCCCGCCTGCTCGCCTACCGCGACGACGGGCCACTCGTCAACGCGGTCGCCGGGAAGGTCGGCAAAGGGCTGCCGCCGGTCCCCGCCACGCTCGCCGCCCTCGTCGCGATCATCGCGATCACCGCCCTGGGGCTGCTCCGGCCGGGGCCGATGCTCCTCGTGCCGGTGCTGGTCGTGGTGCTGCTCGTGCTGCCGACCGCGCCGCGCGACCACCTGGGCAAGCTCGACTGGCTCACCCCGCCGCTGCTGCGCGGCACCGAGTTCCTCACCATCGTCGTGGTGGGGCTCACCGCCGACGCGCCGAAGTGGCTGCTGTTCGTGCTGGTCTACGTGGTGGGCTACCACACCTACGACACCGTCTACCGCACGCGGCAGAGCATCTGGCCGCCCGTCTGGGTGTTCTACGCGGGCCTCGGCTGGGAGCTGCGGCTGCTGATCATCGGTGTGGGCGCGGCGCTCGGCTGGCTCACGGTGGTGCTCGCGGTGCTCACCGCCTACCTGTTCGTCCTGTTCGCGGTGGAAAGTGTGACCAGCTGGGTGCGCCTCGACAAGGCCTCCGCCCAGGCGGGCGCCGACGCCGAGCAGGACCTCGAGGCCTCCCCCGAAGACGTCCTCGAACAGGCCACCGGCGAGGCCGAGAAGGCCTGACCGCCCCTCCGGGGCTTCGACCACATCTTCTCTTCTCGTACGGCACGCACGGGCTTTGAACCATCTTCTTGTACGGCACGCACGGGAGGGCCCACCCGCCGACCATGGCCGGCGGCCTCCAGGGAGACGGCCGCTGACCCGCACGGGGCCGGCCACCGCTACGACGCACAGTGAGATCGGCTAGGCGTCAACCGGTGGACCGGCCCCGCCGTGTGCCAGTCGCAGCGCGAACGGTCTGATGCGGTCCGGTCTGATGCCGGCATCCACGTCAGGGCCGCTTGTCCCGGAAGTGACCGATTAGTCTGGGGATCCAGGACACTCGAGCCGGGTGGCGGTCCGGCGGAGCCGGGAGACGCGGATGGCGTTCTTGTCACGGCTGTTCAAGCGGGGCGATCCGCTCGCCGAGCGGGAGGGGGCGCGCCGCCAGGGCATGCGGGATGCTCGTCGGCACCCGATGGGTGAGTTCACCGATCCGGAGTTCCAGCCCACGTACGTGACGGAGATCCGGGCGCGGGCCAGGGAGCAGATCACCGAGGTCGACCGGCGGCTGGCGACCGTCCGCGCCTCCCTGCTGCAGCGGGCCGTGAGAGCCCGGGAGACCATCCTGCGCGAACTCGGCCGGGCCGACCTGCGCCCCGACCCGCCCGCGAACGGCCACCTCCCCCGGCCCGCCACCTCGACGAGCCCGGGCCCCTCCCCTGAGTCCGGCGCCACCAGCCCGGGCGACGAACCCGATTCGCCGGATGGAGAGCCCGGCGGGCCCGGTGACGAGGCGCGCGTCCCGCCTCCGGGCCCCGGTCCGGACGCGTTCATCTCCATCGAGGAGGCCCGGCGGCGAAGGGGCGAGGCCCGGCGCATGGCCGAACTCCAGCAGGCCGGAGACACCGTCCACGAGGCCAGGGCGTGCATCGAGCAGATCACCCAGGAGTGGGAGAGCGCGCTGATCGAGCGCAACCACGCCGTGGAGGCCCTGCACGCCAGGGCCGAGCAGCTCATCGCCGCCTACCGGTCGGGCGTGATGCGGGCCCATCCGCGCCGCGAGGAGATCCCGTCGCTGTGGAAGGGCGAGGTCATCGCCATGGACTCCACCGGCGAGAGCACGGCGGCGGTCGCCGGCCGGGAGGAGATCGGCCGCATCCTGCACGAGCTGGAGGCCCGGATCGAGGTGTGGACCGCCGAGGTCATGCCCCGTGCGTTGACCGGCGACGACCGCCCCGAGCTGCCCCAGGGCACCGGCCCGGCCTCCCCTGAGCACCGCGTGAACGACGTATGGGGTCGCTCCGGGCCGACTGGTGAGGGCGAGGAGAGCTCCCGGCGTCCGGAGACCCACGGCAGCGGGCGAGTGGACCAGCGGGATGGAGGGGTGCCGTGACGGAAGGAGATGGCATAGAGGCGGGGGCTCGCGGATTACGCCGCCCGTCCGGGAGCGGCGGCGCCGAGCGAACTGCGGACGGGTCGCGATTCTGGGACGGCGGGTGGTTCCGAGGGCCCGGGACAAGCTGTCGGACGGGTGGCCGGCGGGTCGGGACGATATGGCGGATCGCTGCTGGGCGGGTGGGGGCCGGGGTTGGGGTGGTGTTGTTGGTGGTGGGCGGGGTTGTGGGGTGTGGGACTGAGGCGGGGGCCGTGTGCGGGGTGGTGGTCGACTCCACCAGCTACGCCGACCCGGCGACGTCCCGCAACGATGTGACGTCCAAGCTGCCGGACTTCGCCCAGGGGTGCGACTGGATCGGGTTCGCGGCCGTGACGGGGAGCTCGGAGAGCAGCTCGTGCCGGCAGGACGCGGTGGCCATCGCGGCGACCCGGGCCGAGAACCCCAACGACAACCCGGTCGTCGAGGGCCGCGTCAGGTCGCACCGCATCACGGAGGTGCTGCCCCGGGCGGTCAAGCTGTTCGACTGCCCGGCGGAGGGCGAGGGGTCCGACGTACTGGGGGCGCTGCGCTACGTGGTCAAGCAGATGGCAGCCAGGCGGCAGCCGGACAGGCCGCACGAGATCATCGTGTTCAGCGATCTCATCAACAACCGGGGCGAGCTGAACGTGAACCGGCTGGATCTGGGCGAGGCCGGCCGGAAGCAGAAGGTGAGGCAGTTGCGGGAGGCCCGGCTGCTGCCGGATCTGACGGGTTACGGGGTGGTCGTGCACGGGTTCCTGCGGGAGAAGACGTCGAGCCCCGACCGCTTCCCGCTGCTGGAGAGCTTCTGGAGAGAGGCGTTCGAGGCGGCGGGCGCCACCTCGGTGGACCTGCTGTAGCACGCCCGGCCCTCGCGGCTCGGATCACGATCACGAGAGCGCTCTCTGGCATTGATAGCCCTCGCTTCACTCTCTTGTCAAGCTGTCAGTGCAGTTTGTTGACACCCGGTTAGCTCTGTGTTTAGGTCTGGCTGAGAGAGCGCTCTCTCAGTCCGCCTCCGTCCCCCCAGGAGCAGCGATGACATCTGGCACCCCAACCCGGCGCAGACGACTGGCGGCCGTGGCCGCGGCGCTGGCCACCCTCACCGGACTGTTCGTGCACGTCGCCGTAAGTGCCTCCGCGGCCGTGCCCACCACCCCCTCGGGCTGGTCACTGGTCTGGTCCGACGACTTCAACGGCGCGGCGGGATCGGCGCCCTCATCGACGAACTGGATCGTCGACACCGGCCACGCCTACCCGGGCGGCCCCGCCAACTGGGGCACCGGTGAGATCCAGAACTACACCGCCAGCTCCTCCAACCTCGCCCTCGACGGCTCGGGAAACCTCCGGATAACGCCGCAGCGCAGCGGCTCCGGCGAGTGGACGTCGGCCCGCATCGAGACCCGGCGGGGCGACTTCAAGCCCGCCGACGGGCGCGTCCTGCGCATCGAGGGCCGCATCCAGATGCCGAACGTGACCGGCGACGCCGCCCTCGGCTACTGGCCGGCGTTCTGGGCGCTCGGCTCGCCGTACCGGGGCAACTACTGGAACTGGCCGGCCATCGGCGAGTTCGACATCATGGAGAACGTCAACGGCCTCAACTCCGTCTGGGCCGTGCTCCACTGCGGCGTCAACCCCGGCGGGCCGTGCAACGAGACCAACGGCCTCGGCGCCAGCCGGGCCTGCCCCGGCTCGACCTGCCAGTCGGGCTTCCACACCTACCGCTTCGAGTGGGACCGCAGCGTCAGCCCCAACCAGCTGCGGTGGTACGTGGACGGGCAGCAGTTCCACAGTCTCAGCCAGTCGCAGTTCGACGCGACCACCTGGGCGAACATGACCGGCCACGCCGGCTACTTCCTGCTGCTGAACGTGGCCATGGGCGGAGCGTTCCCGAACGGGGTCGCCGGATTCGGCACACCCACCGCGGCCACCGTGCCGGGCCGGCCGATGGTGGTCGACTACGTGGCGGTGTGGCAGAGCGGCACCGGCACCTCCCCGACCCCGACGGTCACGCCGACCGCGCCCGGCGGAGTGGACGCCCGCTCGACCATCCAGGCCGAGCGCTACCAGGCGCAGTCCGGGACCATGGTGGAGACCACCACCGACTCCGGCGGCGGCCAGAACGTCGGCGGCATCTCCAACGGCGACTGGCTCCGCTACGACGGGGTCGACTTCGGCACCGTGGCGGCCGGGCAGTTCAAGGCCCGCGTGGCGTCCGGGGCGGCGGCCGGCGTGAGCGGCCTCGTCCAGGTCCGGCTCGACAGCCCCACCGCCGCGCCGATCGGCGACTTCGCCGTGGGCAACACGGGCGGCTGGCAGAGCTGGCGGACCATCCCGGCGAACATCTCAGGGGTGACCGGGACGCACACGGTCTACCTGACGTTCAGCAGCGGCCAGCCGGCCGACTTCGTCAACGTCAACTGGTTCACCTTCTCAACGTCATGACCTCGACGTCGTGACCGGTTGACCGCTCAGCCGGCCGGCCGGGCGTCGTAGCGGCGCCCGGCCACGTGCCGGTCAGCGGCCGTATCCCTGGAGGCGCCCAGCCACGCACGGTGACTGGGCCCTCCTTGGCTGTGCCGTAAAAGCCTCTTCGACCATGCAGCAAGAGAGCTCCTTGACTGTGCAAGTAAAGGCTGTGCAGTAAAGACTGTGCAGTAAAGACCGTGCGGTAAAGAAGCTCGTGAAGAAGCCCGTAACGGCCGTCCGCTCAGACGGACCGCTGGGCGCGGACGATGCGCTCGGCCCAGCTGGCGGCCTCCGGGTCGCGCAACCCTTCGACCACGCCGCCGAGATAGGCGGTGGCGAGGCTGTCGAAGCCGCTGTCGAGCTGCCGGAGGCGGCTTGCCCGGCGGCGGTCGGCTGACTGCAGGTACTGGGCGATGCTCTCGGCGTAGCCGGCGTCCTGCTGGTAGACGGACCGGGCCTCGGCGAGGGAGGCGGCCTCGGCGTCGCGCTTGGCGCGGAGCTCGCGCAGGCGGCGGTCGTTGGGGTTGTGCATCCTGCGGCCGAGGTCGGCGGCGATCAGCGCGGTGGCCACCAGCAGCGCGAGCAGCAGGATCATCGTGGGCAGCCGGCCCACCCCGTCGGAGGTCGGGCCGATCTCCTGGCCGTCCACCACCAGTGGCTTGACCAGGGCGTCGCGGCGGAGCACGGCCACGGCGACGATCAGGCCCAGCCAGACGAGGGCCACCGCGGCGAGCAGCCAGCGGCCCTTGACCGAGGCGCCGGACTCCTGCCAGGCCCGGAACGCCCGGCCGTACATGTGCGGGGCGACCAGCATGATCAGGGCCGCGCCGGTGGCGAGCAGGGCGGTCATCGCGACGCTGTCGCCCCAGTTCAGGATGACCTGGTAGAGGATCGGCACCTCGACGACCAGCAGGAGCAGCAGGAGCAGCGCGCCGGGCAGCCAGCGGCGGACGGCGGCCCAGCGGCTGCCGGACAGCGCGATGGAGCTGGGACGGCCGTCGCCGGGGCGCCTGCTGGGCTGTTCGAGCTCGGCCACGCGGCGCCGGGTGTCGTCGAGGGCGTTGCGGGCCTCGCCGAATACGCGCTGCGACTCGGCCAGCTTGATCTTCTGCGCCTCGAACTCGGCGCGGGCCCGCTGGATCTCGCGTTCGGTGCTGTCCTCGATCGCGCCGAGCTCGGCCAGGCGTTCGTCCTCCAGCTCGTGGAAGCGCGGCACGCTGCCCGTTTCGAGGGTGAGCGTGTCGATCTGGCCGTCGGTGGCGTGCGCGCGGCCCAGCTCGCGTTCCTCGCGGCGGCGCTGCGCCCAGTCGGGCAGCCGGTAGAGGTCGCCGTCGTAGCCGACGGCCGGCGCTCTGCGGGTGACCTGTCCCGGCTCGGTGGGTTCGGGGTGGTGGTGCCGGCGAGTGAAGCGCATCGGGCCTCCAACGCGGTCCTGGCTTTCGATGCTAATCGCCGCCACGGCGAACCGCCCTGCGGGGATTACGCAAGCTCGGTGGCGACGATCCCGCTAGGGGTAGAGCGAGGAGCCGACCGCGATCATGTCGCTCATGCTCGGCTGCGAACCAAACAAGGTGGAGTTGGTGTACGACTACACGGGCCTGCCGCAGGAGGTGCGGCAGGACCTGGAACGGTTCCGGGCGCTGCGCGAGCAGCTCGACCAGATCGAGGAGAGCCTCCGGAAGATCGGCGATCGGGTCGCGACCCGGCTCAAGAAGGAGAAGGTCACCGACGAGGACACGGGGCGGCTGCTCGGCGGACTGTCACGGCAACGGGTCGGGCAGCTCAGGGCCGGCTGAGCTCGGCCCTCGAACGGTCAGGTGGTCTCGCGCACGACGAGGCGGGCCGGCAGGACGACCGAGGTGGTGTGGCGGCCGTCGAGTCTCGACAGCAGGAGCCTGGCCAGGGCCAGGGCCTGCTCGGTGACCGGCACCCGGACCGTGGTGAGCGCCGGGGTGGTGGCGGAGGCGGCGTCGCCGTCGCCGAAGCCGACGATCGCCAGGTCTTCGGGCACCCGCAGCCCCGCCTGCCCGGCCGCCTGGAGGGCCCCGATGGCCAGGTGGTCGGAGGTGGCGAGCACGGCGTCCAGCCGGGGATGCTCGGCCATCAGCCGGCGGGCCGCCGCCGCGCCCGACTCGCGGTCGAGGCCGGCCGGGGCGAGCAGCGGGTGCAGCCCGGCCTGGCGCAGGGCGTTCCGGTGCCCGGTGAGCCGGTCCTGGACGTCGACGAGGTCCATCGGGCCGCAGATGATCCCGAGGTTACGGCGGCCCCGGTCGAGCAGGTGGGCGGTGGCGGCTCTCGCGCCGCCCACGTTGTCGACGTCCACGTACGGGACGAGTGAGGCGATGGCGGGCCTGCCCAGCAGGACGACGGGCACCTCGGTGCGGGCCAGCCGCTCGGCGAGCGGGCCGGCGCCGTCCGGCCGCACCAGTACGACCCCGTCCACCTGGCGGGTCTCGACGTGCTGGACGACGCGGCGGTGGCTCTCGGCGGTGTCGGCCAGCATGAGCGTGATCTGCTTGCCGGCCCCCTCCAGCAGGCTCGTGACGTACTGGACGACGGCGGAGACCAGCGCCTCGCCGCCGGGCCGGGGGCGGACAGGACCAGCGCCACCGAGTTCGTACGCCGCGTGACGAGGCTCCTGGCGGCGGCGTTGGGCACGTAGCCGAGCTCCTGGACGGCCCGCAGCACGACGGCGCGGACCTCGGGGCTGACCGACGCCTCGCCGTTGACCACCCGCGAGACGGTGGCCCGGGAGACCTGGGCGCGGGCGGCGACGGTCTCCAGCGTCGGCCGTTTCGGGCGGCTCACGCTGAGCCCGTTGCGTTTGATGACGTCGCGATACCACAGCGCGCTGTCCTTGAGCCGCCGCCGCTGGGTCGCGAAGTCGACGTGCACCAGGCCGAACTTGCGCCGGTAGCCGTCGGCCCATTCGACGCAGTCGAGCAGCGACCAGACGAGGTAGCCGCGGACTCGTGCGCCCTCGTCGAGTGAGGTGCGTAAGGCGCGCAGATGCTCTTCGAGGTAGCTCGTCCGGTCGACGTCGTGGATGCCGTCACCGGTGACGACGTCGACGAAGTCGGCGCCGTTCTCGGTGATCATCAGCTCGGTGCCGGGGTATTCGCGGGCCAGGCGGCGCAGGAGCAGCGTCAGGCCGCCGGGCATGATGGGCCAGCCCATGGCGGTCACCGCCGTGGGGACACTGCAGAACAGGATGCCCTCGCTGCCGGGGAAGGCGGGGTCGGCGGCGGCGCTGGGCTGGGCCTGCACCGCGATGGGCGTGTAGTAGTTGACGCCCAGCAGGTCGATGGGCCGGCCGATGAGGTCGAGGTCGCCGTCGTGGATGTGGCCGAGCCCCGCGGCCCGCTCGATCACGGGGAGCAGGTCGGCCGGGTAGCGGCCGCGCAGGATCGGCTCCACGAACTGCCGGTTGAGCAGCGCGTCGATCCTGGCCACCGCCTCGGTGTCCTCCTCGGACGGCTCCAGGGTGAAGTCGCCGAGCTGGGCGGGGGTCAGGACGGGCGACAGGTTGAGCACGACGCCGACCCGCGAGGCGCCCGCGGAGCGCAGCGCCTCGGCTCCGAGCCCGTGAGCCAGCAGCATGTGATGGGCGCCGGTGAAGGCGTCGGCCGCCGATCGCCGGCCCGGAGCGTGGACGCCGGAGCCGTGACCGGTGAAGGCGGCGACCCACGGCTCGTTGAGCGTGAACCAGGTGTCGACGCGGTCGCCGAGCCGCTCGTGGACGGCCCGCGCGTAGTCGGCGAACCGGTGGGCGGTGTCGCGTGAGGTCCAGCCGCCACGGTCTTCGAGGGCCTGCGGCAGGTCCCAGTGGTAGAGGGTGGTGTAGGGGGTGATGCCCGCGCCCAGCAGCTCGTCCACCAGCTTGTCGTAGAAGTCGAGGCCGGCGCCGTTGAGGCGGCCGGCCCCCTCGGGAAGCACGCGGGGCCAGCTCACCGAGAACCGGTAGGCGGCGAGGCCCAGCTCCTTCATCAGCCGGACGTCCTCGGGATAGCGCCGGTAGTGGTCGCAGGCGGGGTCGCCGTTGCGCCCGCCCGGGAAGCTGTCCCAAATGGACGGCCCCTTGCCGTCCTCGTCACTCGCCCCCTCGATCTGGTAGGCGGACGTGGACACTCCCCAGACGAAACCCTCGGGGAACCTCGCTGTGCTCATGTGACGAAAACCCTCCGGCGACTTGGCAGGCGCCCACAGTCTGCCGCATCGCGCGTAGGTGCTGTTAGGCGATATACAGGCCCCGTGGAACTGGATCGGCTGGATCGTGACATCATCGCGGCGCTCGTCGAGGACGCCCGCGCGACCTACGCGGAGATCGGGCACCACGTCGGGTTGAGCGCGTCCGCCGTCAAGCGCAGGGTCGATCGGTTGCGTGACACCGGGGCCATCACCGGGTTCAGCGCCAGGGTGGCGCCGCGGGCGCTCGGCTGGAACACCGAGGCCTACGTCGAGCTGTTCTGCCAGGGCAAGACCAAGCCGTCCGACATCGCGCTGGCGATGACGCGCTATCCCGAGGTGGTCGCCGCGGCCACGATCACCGGCGAGGCCGACGCGTTGCTGCACATCCGCGCCACCGACGTGCGCCACGTGGAGCGGGTGATCGAGCGCATCGCGGCGGAGTCCTTCGTGGTGCGCACCAAGAGCTCGATCGTGCTCTCCAGGCTCGTGGATCTGCCGACCGGGGCCGTCGCGGCCGACCCGCGCAACGGATCGCCGGTGGGCGGCTGAGACTCGCAACGAAACCCCGCCAAGACGCAATGTCGCCCGCTTGGCCTGCGCAAACATCCCTTCCTAGGCTGGCTGCGTCCCCTCTGCCTTTGACCATGACGGAGATCTGCATGCCCAAACACTTCCTGATGTGCCGCCCCGAGCACTTCGCGGTCGAGTACGCGATCAATCCGTGGATGCAGCCCGAGGCGGGCGCCGACCGCGATCTCGCGATCCGGCAGTGGGAAGGCCTCAGATCGGCGTACGAGGACCTCGGGCACAAGGTCAGCCTCATCGATCCGCTGGAGGGGCTGCCGGACATGGTGTTCGCCGCGAACGGCGCGCTGGTCATGGGCGGGCGCGTCTACGGCGCCAGGTTCGCCTACCCGCAGCGCGGTCCGGAGGGCCCGGCCTATCTACGCTGGTTCGCCGAACAGGGCTATCCCGTCCGGGAGCCGGAGCACGTCAACGAGGGCGAGGGCGACTTCCTCGCGCTGGACGACGTCGTGCTGGCCGGCACCGGCTTCCGCACCGCCCTGTCCGCGCATCAGGAGGCACAGGAGTTCCTCGGCCGCCCCGTGGTGTCGTTGACGCTGGTCGACCCGCGGTTCTACCACCTGGATACGGCACTATTCTCACTAGACGGCCGTAACGTCGCGTACTTCCCCGAAGCCTTCTCCCAGGGCAGCCAGGAGGTGCTGCGCCGGCTGTTCCCGGACGCGGTGCTCGCCGACGCGGCCGACGCCGAGGTGCTCGGGCTCAACGCGGTCAGCGACGGCGCCAACGTGGTGATCAACTCCGAGGCCGCCGGCCTCCGGCGCGAGCTGAGCCGGCGCGGCTACGAGGTGATCCCGGTCGAGCTGTCCGAGCTGCGTAAGGCAGGTGGCGGCCCCAAGTGCTGCACACTGGAGATCAGGGGGGAATTCTGAAATGACCACCAGCGCGGAGCTGATCGAGGTAAGCGAGCGCCGTAGCGCGCACAACTACCACCCGCTGCCCGTGGTGATCCGTGAGGCGGACGGCGCCTGGGTCACCGACGTCGAGGGCAAGCGTTACCTCGACTTCCTGTCCGGCTACTCGTCGCTCAACTTCGGCCACGGCAACCCGAAGATCCTCGAAGCGGCCCAGAGGCAGCTGCAGCACCTCACGCTGACCAGCCGGGCGTTCTACCACGACCAGTTCGCCGCGTTCTGCGCCGGACTGGGCGACCTCACCGGCAAGGACATGATCCTGCCGATGAACACCGGCGCCGAAGCCGTGGAGACCGCGATCAAGGTGGCCCGCAAGTGGGGCTACGAGGTCAAGGGCGTCGAGCGCGACAAGGCCAACATCATCGTGATGGAGGACAACTTCCACGGCCGGACGACCACGATCATCAGCTTCTCCACCGACCCCGACGCGCACGACGGCTTCGGCCCCTACACCCCCGGTTTCAAGGTCGTGAAGTACGGCTCGGTCGAGGCCGTGCGGGAGGCGGTCGACGCCAACACGGTGGCGGTGCTGGTCGAGCCCATCCAGGGTGAGGCCGGGGTGCTGGTGCCGCCGGACGGCTACCTCACGCAGCTGCGCGAGCTGTGCACCACCGCCAACATCCTGATGATCGCCGACGAGATCCAGTCGGGGCTCGGCCGCACCGGCAAGACGTTCGCCTGCGACCACGAGGGCGTCGTGCCGGACATCTACGTCCTGGGCAAGGCGCTCGGCGGCGGTGTCGTGCCCGTCTCGGCGATCGCCGCCGACGCCGACGTGCTCGGCGTGATCAAGCCGGGGCAGCACGGGTCCACGTTCGGCGGCAACCCGCTGGCCTGCGCCGTCGGCAACGCCGTGATCGAGATCCTCAACACCGGCGAGTTCCAGGACCGGGCCGCCCGGCTCGGTGAGGTGCTGCACGCCCGGCTGAACGAGCTGGTCGGCAACGGTGTGATCACCGTGCGCGGGCGCGGCCTGTGGGCGGGCGTCGACATCGACCCCTCGCTGGCCACCGGCCGCGCGGTGTCGAAGGCGCTGATGGGCCGGGGCGTGCTGGCCAAGGACACGCACGGCTCCACGATCCGGCTCGCGCCGCCGATCATGATCTCCGAGGAGGACCTCCTCTGGGCGGTCGACCAGCTCGCCGCCACGATCGCCTCGTTCCGGCAGTAGCGGGTACACCCCCTGCCCGCCGACCTGCCCGGCCGGCGGGTGGAGGGGCGCACGTGCCGGTCCTCTCCTGTGCGGTCACCCCGGTGCCGGCCGCGGGCGGGAGGATGGTTCCGCCTGTCTTCGTGGCTAGCGGAGCCGTACGGAGTCGATCTGCCTGAGGGTGTTGCCGGACGACTCGTACCAGGTCGCCTCGTCGGGGAAGGTGAGCGTGGCCACCGCGTTCTGAAACCACGGCCCCTCGGTGACCCGCCAGCGGAACGGCGGCCGGGGGATGCCGGCCAGCCGGGCGAGCAGCCCGCCGACGACCGTGGCGAGGCCGAACTGGGTGAGCACGTTGGCCCAGCGGAGGACCGGGCTGAGCGGGTTGCGGATCGGCGAGCAGACGATCTGCCAGACGGGGGCGGTGCGGGCCTTGGCCACGTAGGAGTAGTGGACGTCGCCGGACAGGATCAGCACCGGCTTGCCGACGCGGGCGAGCAGCCTGGCCAGGTCGTCGAAGGAGCGGCGGAAGGCGGCCCAGTGTTCGAGGTCTACGGCCTGCCTGAACTTCTCCGACCACCGCTGGACGCGTTTGCCCCATGCGCCGTCGCACAGGGCCTCGTTCCAGTTCTGCACCGAGTGCACGCCCTCGGGCAGCAGGAACGGGATCGAGGAGCCGATGACGATCCGGTCGGCGGGCTTGGCCATCTCCTCCAGGAGCCAGTCCCACTCCCCCGGGTCGAGCATCCGCCGGTCTCCCGGGGTGAGCTGCCTGGCGCACCGGGTGTCGATCATGATCAGGCGGGTGTGGCCCAGGTCGCGGGAGTAGCTCCAGCGGTTGCTGCCCGGCTCGGCGTCGGCCTTCTCGGCGAAGGCGTCGAGCGCGTCGCCTCCGTCGCCTGCCATCAGGCCGCGCAGCAGCGGATCGTCCGCCCGCTCCGCTGGAGACAGGTTGCCGAGGTGCTGGTAGACCCAGTAGGCGCCGAGCCCGGCGATCACCCTGCGCCGCCACCAGGAGACCTGGGCCATCTGCTCGCGCCAGGGTTGCGAGGTGTTCCAGTCGTCGCGCAGGTCGTGGTCGTCGAAGATCATCGCGGTCGGCACCGTGGAGAGCAGCCATCTGATCTCCGGTTCGGTCCAGGCCTGGCGGTAGAGCTCGCAGTATTCCTCGTAGTCGGCGATCTCGTTCTCGGGCGGGGTGCTCCGGCGCTCGTGGATGAAGTCGAGCATCTCGGGCGACGGGTTGTCGGCGTAGACCTGGTCGCCGAGCAGCAGCAGGAGGTCGGGCCACTCCTCCTCGCCGGCCGACATCAACCGGCCGCCGAAGGCGCGCAGCACGTCTTCGCCGTGGGTCAGGACGTGCGCGGTGTCGTGGGGCACGCTGGTGCGGCACGACCCGAACGCCATCCGGCGCGGGCCCTCGGCGGGCAGCAGCCGGATGCGGCTCGGTGGCCGCCCGTCGAGGGGCCACACCTGCTCGCCGTCCAGCTCCACCGAGTAAGAGTCGATATTTCCAGACAAATCGCTCAGGTCAACCAGTGTGTAATGGTGTCCGTGCACGGTGAAGGTGGGCGAGCGCCACGTCCTGTCCCCCGCCACCACGGCGACCGTGCAGGGCTCGCTGGTCTCCACCCAGATCGAGGCGCTGGACGAGTCGACATGGCGCAGCATCGGGCCGATCACGAGCGCGGGCATGCGCACCCCTCGATTCGACAGTTCGGCACACTCCGGATCACCAGCGTGCCAGAGTGGCACGTACCCAGCACATCGACCATCGGCTTGGATTGAGTGGCAACGGATCAGTCTCGATGCGGTCGCCATACTGGCTGGGCACTAAAAACTCCCCCGTTCTAGAATGATCACGATAAGTACGCCCAAAAAGGGTTGGAGCAACGGCGCTTTACCCGCACTTGGGCGTCCGAAACAGGAGGATGCTTTCCCATGACCATCGTGGTGCCGTCAATGACGCCGGCTCCGATCACTCCCGGCCGCCAGGCCCTCGACTCCGCTCTCCACCAGCTCGGCCAGGCCAGCGAGCATCTCGGGCTCGACGACGGCCTCCGCCTGATGCTCGCCACTCCCCGGCGCTCGCTGACCGTCTCGGTCCCGGTCCGCCGCGAGGACGGCCGGCTCGATGTCGTGCAGGGCTTCCGCGTCCAGCACAACGTCTCGCGCGGCCCCGCCAAGGGCGGCATCCGCTTCCACCCGAGCACCGACCTCGACGAGGTCACCGCGCTCGCGATGTGGATGACCTGGAAATGCGCGCTCGTCGGCATCCCGTACGGCGGCGCCAAGGGCGGCGTGGCCGTCGCCCCCGAGACGCTGACCACCCGCGAGCTGGAGCGCCTGACCCGCCGCTACGTCAACGAGATCCTGCCGCTGATCGGCCCGGAGAAGGACATCCCGGCTCCCGACGTCGGCACCGACGAGCAGACCATGGCCTGGATCATGGACACGTTCAGCGTCAACGCCGGCTACTCGGTGCCCGGCGTGGTCACCGGCAAGCCGATGGCGCTGGGCGGCTCGCTCGGCCGGGCCGGGGCGACCTCGCGCGGCGTGCAGATCGTGGCCCTGTCCGCGCTCGGCCGCTCACCCGAGGGCGTGACCGTCGCCGTGCAGGGGTTCGGCAAGGTGGGCGCGCTGGCCGCCCAGTACCTGTCCGACGCGGGCTGCACCGTGGTCGCCGTCTCCGACGTGTCGGGCGCGGTCCACGCGAGCAGCGGCCTGGACATCGCCGACCTGCGCGCCTGGGTCGCCGAGACGGGCAGCGTGCAGGGCTACCGGCACGCCGACGCCCTCGACCGCGACGAGCTGTTCGAGCTGGACGTCGACCTGCTGGTGCCCGCCGCGCTGGAAGGCGTGATCACGGCTGCCAACGCGCCCCGGATCAGGGCCCGGCTCATCGTGGAGGGCGCCAACGGGCCCACCACCCCCGAGGCCGACGAGATCCTGGCCGGGCGCGGCACGACGGTGGTGCCCGACATCCTCGCCAACGCCGGCGGGGTGATCGTGTCCTACCTGGAGTGGGTGCAGAACATGCAGGCCTACTCCTGGAGCGCGGCCGAGGTCGAGATGAGGCTGCGTGACCTGATGGAGAGCGCCTACGGCGAGGTGAAGTCGCTGGCGGCCGGTCGCGGTCTCACGCTCCGGCAGGCGGCGCACGTCATCGGCGTGGGCCGGGTCGCCGAGGCCCACCAGATGCGGGGCCTCTACCCGTGACGCCCGTGCCCCGCCTCCCGGTGAGGCGGGGCAAGGGCGTGCCCACGCCGTGGCCGCGGATGGAGGACGACCTGCACCTGCCGGTGTACGAGTCGGCGCACCCACGGCCGCGGGCGCTCGCCGCCCAGTACACAGGTTAGGTAAACCAAAGGTGTCGCAGGTCAGGGCTCTGATCATGGTTACCTAGAGTGTGGAAGGTGCTCAGGTTGGTGCTGTCCCTCGCCCTGCTCGACCCCGCCGGCGCCGCGGAGCTGTCACTACGGTCCGTGCCTCAGCAACGGGTGCTGACGCCCGACGGCGATCGGCTGGGCTACGCGCCGATCGCCGCTCCCTCCACCCCGCACCGGCAGTTGGCCGGGGTGCTGCTGGCCCGCGATCCGGTCACCGGCGGTCCCGTCCTGTGCGGGGGTTCGGTGATCAGGTCGAAGAGCCGCAGCCTGGTGCTGACCGCCGCGCACTGCCTGTACGACCGGGGCCGGATGCTGAAGCGGGTGACGTTCCTGCCGGGGTACGAACGGGGCCGGCCGCGGCTCGGCGCCTGGCGTGCGGTGCGGACGTGGGTGCCGGATCGCTGGCGGAGCGGGCCGTACTCCCCGGAGGTGCTTCCCTACGACATCGGCCTGGTCGGGGTGGCCAGGGGCGCACGCCCGCTGGAGGACGTGACGGGGCGCGGGCTGCGCCCGCTGCGCACCCGCCGGGGCACCTCGCTCGGCGGCCTGGAACTGCTCGGCTACCCGGCGGGCAGGCGCTACCCGGGCACGGATCTCTATCACTGCCTCGGCGACGCGGTCGAGGCCATCTCACAGGACCCCGGGCTGCTGGTCACGCGCAACTGCCACGCCCCGGCGGGCTCCAGCGGCGGCCCCGCGTTGTACGGCGACAGGGTGGCGGGCGTCGTCTCCTCCTCCAGCCCGCTGAGCGACCAGGGCGGTTTCACCGTGCTGGCGCGGCTCGGCGGCGGATCGTTCAACCGGATGCTGGCCCGCTCCGACCGGTGGATGCGGCGGCATCGGCCTGCCTGACGATGTCCTCGCAGACGGCGTGGGTGACCAGGGCGTCGTCGGCGGTGATCAGGCGGCCGTCGCGCACGGCGCCGAGGAAGGCCAGGCAGATCTGCTCGATGCCGCGCTGCCTGCCGACCGGTGTCCAGTCGGGCCGCCTGGTGAGCGTCTCACCGCCCGCGTGGTCGACCACGTCACCGAGGTTGACCACCCGGCGCTTGACCCCGTCGCCCATGACCTCGCAGGTCTCCTCGGCGGCGCCGCTCACCCGGTTCATCAGGCCGATCGCGGTGAACCCGTCGCCGGACAGCTCCAGCACGATGTGCTCGATCAGGCCGTCGCGCACGCGGGTGCGGAACCTGGTGCCGGTGACCTCGCCGGGGGCCAGGAAGCGCAGGGTGTCGACCACGTGGATGAAGTCGTCGAACACCGCCCGGCGGGGCACGTCGGGGTGGTCGGCCCGGTGCTTGGTCATCAGCACGAGGTGACGGGGCAGCTCGGCGAGCCCGGTGTAGCCGGGGGCGTGACGCCGGTTGAAGCCGGTCATCAGCGACCTGCCCATGGCCCGCGCCAGCCGCGCGAGATGCTCGCAGTCGGCCAGGTTGTCGGCGATCGGCTTGTCGACGTACACGTGCACCCCGGCCTCCAGCAGGGGCTCCACCAGCTCGCGGTGGGCGCCGGTGGCGGCGTGCACGAAGGCCGCGTCGACCCCGGCCTTGATCACCTCGTCCACGGACGAGAACCGGGCGGCGACACGGTAGGCGTCGCCGAGCCGGTCGAGGGTGTGCCTGTCGCGGGTGCACAGGTGCAGGTCAAGGCCGGGCTGGGTGGCGAGCACGGGGAGGTAGGCCTTCTCCGCGATGTCGCCCAGGCCGATCACGGCAATCTTCACGCCTCGAGCGTAGCCTTCAGCGCCTCGTCCAGCGGGGTCGGCACGACGCCGAACGTGCGCTGGAACGCCGTGGAGTCGAGCACGTACGGCGCGGTGAACTGGTAGCGGACGTGCCTGAGCTCGCCGATCATGGGCGAGAAGAGGCCCAGAGCTCTGACCAGCGGCCACGGCAGGCGCATGATCCTGGGGGCGGGCCTGCCCAGCATGGCCCCCGCCCGCTCGGCGAACTCCCGGAAGGTCCGCGGCTCGGCGGTGGGCACGTGCCACGGCCGGCCCCAGGCCCGCTCGTCGGCGCCCGCCACGATCAGCGCGTCGGCCACGTCGGGCAGGTAGGTCCAGCTGTGCGGCACGTCGGGTGGCCAGATCAGCTGGATCGTCCTGCCCGCGCGCAGCGGGACGAGGAACCTGTCTCCGAGGTAGGACTGGTCGGTGGCGCCGGGGCCGAAGTAGTCGGAGCCGCGCACCTCGGTCGCCCTGATCCGGCCCGCCTCGTGCGCGGCCAGCGCGTCGGCCCATATCCTGGCCCTGACCTGGAACTTGGGGTTGGTGGACGCGAGCGGCAGGTCCTCGGTCATCGGGCCGGCGACCGGGCCGTAGGGGTAGAGGTTGCCCAGGGTGACCAGCACCGCGCCGGTGGCCTCGGCGGCGCCCAGGAACGAGGCGGCCATCGGCGGCCAGTCGGTGAGCCAGCGGTGATAGCGGGGGTTGACGCAGTTGTAGAGGGCGTCGGCGCCCTTGGTGACCTCGATCAGCCGGGCCTGGTCGGCGACGTCCGCCGCCACCCTGGTCGCCCCGGCGGGGCCGCTGCCCGAGCGGGTCACGACGGTGACCTCGTGTCCCCGGGCGAGGAGCTTGCCGGCCAGGTGGTTGCCGACCTGGCCGGAACCTACGACGACGTGCTTACCCATGATCAGGCCTGCTTCCAGACGAGGCGGAGGACCGCGTTGACGACGAAGACGGCGGCGAAGGCGGCGGCCGGGGTGGTCTGGCCCGCGGCGTAGAGGGCCAGGGCCCCACCACCGAACCAGACGATCTCGAGGGCGGCTCGGGCGAGGCCGGTCAGCGGGAAGGTGGCATTGGCGCCGCCACCCGCGCCGAACAACGCCCAGGCGGCGACGAACAGAGCGGGCCCACCGAGGCCGGCGAGCAGTTTGACGCCCCAGTTCGCGCTCAGCGTGAAGCCCCAGTAGCCGACGGAGGCGAGGACACCAAGCTCCAGGAAGAACATCAGGGCCAGGTTGCCCGCCTTGGCGACGGTGAGCATCTCAACCTCCGGGTGACCGCCGTTCTCTTACGAGAGCAATGCTCTCTCAAGAGAGCATCAGTCGTCAAGAGCAGTGCTCTCGTTTTCTTCCGCCGCTCTGGTAACGTGCGGGGCATGACAGCCAGCCGTACCGCCCGAGAACGAGTCAGAGCCGAGCTGACCAGGGAGATCACCGACATCGCCCGCCGCCAGCTGGCCACCGAAGGCGCCGGAGGCCTGTCCCTGCGAGCCGTCGCACGGGAGATGGGCATGGTCTCCTCCGCCATCTACCGCTACTTCCCGAGCCGCGACGACCTGCTGACCGCGTTGATCATCGACGGCTACAACGCCCTCGGGGAGGCGGTCGAGCGGACCGACGCCGCCTCCCCCACCGGCGACTTCCTGGGCCGCTGGCTGCGCGTCTGCCACACGATGCGCGACTGGGCGGTGAGCCACCCGCACGAGTACGCGCTCCTGTACGGCTCGCCGGTGCCGGGCTACCACGCCCCTCAGGACACGGTCGCCGCCCGGGTCCGCGACGTCGCGGTGCTCGGCCGCATCCTCACGGAAGCCCACCGGGCCGGCGCGATCACCCCGCCGGACCTCGGTCCCCCTCCCTCGCCCGCCGTGGTGGCCGAAGCGGCCGACATCAGCGCGCTCATGCCCGGCGTGCCCGGCGAGGTGGTGCTGCGCGGCGCCATCGCGTGGACCTCGGTGTACGGATGGATCAACTTCGAGGTGTTCGGCCAGTTCGACAACACGATCGAGGACCGGAAGTCGGTCTTCGACCACCTGCTGCGGGTGCTGGCCGGCACGATGGGCCTTACCCGGTAGGACCTACCCGCCAGGCCCACCGGCACGGCGCCGGGTCGAGCCACGTGGCGGCGAGCCGCCTCAACGCGGCCCGAACAACGGCACGACCACCTCGTCGACGATCTCCACGACCAGCTCGTCGGGGATGGGCGAGCCGGAGAAGAGGAAGTGCTGCCTGAGCAGGGCCTGCCCGGCGTCGAGGCGGAGCGGGGTGACCACGTCGGGATCGATCTCGTCCCGCTCGACCGCCCGGCGGGCGATCTCCTCCATCATCCGCCTGCCCGCCCGCTGGGAGTTCTCCCGGAACCTGGCGCCCCGCGACTCGTCGCCCAACGCCTCGCCGAGCAGCCCGCGCAGGGCCTCGCCCGCGGGACCGGTCAGCAGCTCGGCCGTGCGCCTCAGCCCGGCCAGCGCGTCACCGCGCAGCGTGCCGGTGTCGGGCACCGAGACCGGGTCGGGCACCAGGTGATAGACGGCGTCCATCACCAGCTCGATGCGGGTGGGCCAGCGCCGGTAGAGCGACGCCTTGCTGGCCTTGGCCCGCTCGGCGACCCGTTCCATGGTCAGCCCGGAGTAGCCGACGTCGGCGAGCTCGTCGAGCGTCGCCCGGAAGATGGCGGCGCTGAGCTCCTCGCCGCGGCGGCGGGGCAGCTTGCGGTGGTCGGTGACCATGTCAGGAATCCTACGAAGCCGCGGAGACCAGGCCGGTGCCGCCGTCGACGGTCACCAGCTGCCCGTCGGACAGCACCGAGGTCCCCTCGCCGGTGCCCATGACGGCCGGGATGCCGTACTCCCTGGCGACGATCGCCGCGTGCGAGGCGCTGCCGCCCGTGTCCACCACCACGGCGGCGGCGCGCTGGAACAGCGGCGTCCACGACGGGTTGGTGTAGGGGCAGACGAGCACGTCGCCCTCGGCGAGGCCGCCGAAGCCGGCTGGGTCGCGGATGACCTTCACCGGCCCGGTGGCCGTGCCGGCGCTCGCGGGTGTCCCGGCGACCAGCGCGTCACCCATAGGGCGGACGGAGTGGATCGCGGCTGGGTCGATGAGCCGCACGCCCGCGAGCTCGTCGCGCTTGGCCGCTCTCCGCAACACCGCCGCGCGCAGCCTCTCGCGGTCCGGCTCGGCCATCATCTCGGCGTCGCCGATCCCTTCGAGCTCCTCCAACCGCAGGTGGAAGACGTCCTCGGGCTCCTGGAGCAGCCCCACGTCGCGCAGCCTGCGGCCGATCTCCACCAGCGACCGGCGCAGCACGGGCAGCGGCTCGGTGAAGAAGAAGTGGCTGTCCTCGCGGAAGGCGACGCCGGCGCGGGCCGCCTGGACTCGGCGGGTCATCCTGGCCCGCCGGGCCGCCGAACGCAGCCGGGGGTGGGCGAGCAGCCGCCCGAGCGCGTCGTCGGGGGCGGCGGGCGAAGGCGGCTTGGCCGCGAGCACCCTGATCAGGCCGAGCACCGTCTCCGGCGCGTCGGCCCAGGTGGGCGGGGTGACGAGCAGCGGGCTCGCGGTCTCGCGGTGGCCGTACTCGGCGAGGAAGGCCCGCAGCCCGGCGGCGAACGCGGCGGGCGGCGGGTCGGCGTCGAGGGCGCCCGTCAGGCGAGCCTCCTCGGCCAGCAGCTCCAGCGCCTGGTTGGCGTCGGAGGTGCGGGTGCGGGCGCCCGCGATCAGGGCGCCGAACTCCTTGCCGCGCCCGAGCAGCTTGAGCGACCCGAGCAGCCTCAGCAGCGCGAGGCCGCTGCCCGGCAGGTAGTCGATGCGCAGGTCGGCGACCGGCTGCGCCAGGTCGAGCGCCTGCCTGGGCACCCGGACCAGCTCCGGCCACGGCAGCGCGGCCAGGTCCCGGGACTCCAGCTCCTCGATCGCGGCGACGAACGCCCGGAAGCGCGGGTCATCGGTCCACCGGGCGGGGTCGTGGCGCCTGGCCAGCCGCAGGATCCGCAGCGGCGCGGCCAGCACGCGGATCGAGGGACGCGGCTGCGGCGGCACCAGCCGGTAGACGACGCCGTCCTCCTCCACCAGGAAGTCCTCGAAGGCGCCCTTGACGCCGAAGCCACCGGTCACCTTCGCCATCAGCCCGGCGGGGCCGTACGGAACCCAGGTCGACATGTCGATCGGGTAGGGCCGCACGGGAAGGTACTCCAGCAGGACCATGCCGAGCCTGCGACGCACGGGGTTGAGCCGCCCCAGCGGAGGCGGCGGGAGCGCGGTCATGGGACGGGCCTGCAGCAGGCTGACCCGGCCACCGGCGTAGGCCCACTCGATGTCCTGGGGCCTGCCGAAATGGGCGGCGACCCGGCCGGCGAGGCGGGCCAGCTCGCGCAGGGCCTCGGCGGGCAGGCGCTCGCCGGGCGTGTCCGTGCCGCTCTCGCGGGTGACGCCGCCGCCCGCCGCGCCGCGGATGACCACCTCACGCCGGCCCGGCGTGTACGCGGTGACCTCGCCGGCGGCGTCGAGCACGTAGTGGTCGGGGGTGACGAGCCCGGAGACGACGGCCTCGCCCAGCCCGCCGCTGGCGTCGACCACGATCCGCGCGCGATCGCCCGTGACCGGGTCGGCGGTGAACAGCACGCCGGCCGTCTCCGCCTCGACCATGCTCTGCACGACCACCGCGATGCGCACCTCGCCGGGGTCGATGCCGAGCCTGCGCCGGTAGGCCACGGCCCGCTCGGCCCACAGCGAGCCCCAGCACCGGCGTACGGCGTCGACCAGCGCCTCCTCTCCCACCACGTTGAGGTAGGTGTCCTGCTGGCCGGCGAACGCGGCGCCGGGCAGGTCCTCGGCGGTGGCGCTGGAGCGGACGGCGACCGGGCCGCCGCCGAGCGCCGCGTAGGCGGCGAGGACGGCCTCGCGCAGCTCGCCGGGCATCGGCACCCGCTCGAAGTGCTCGCGCGTGTCGTGCCCGTCCGCGACCAGCTCGTACGCGCCGGTCGTGATCACGAAGCCGTCGGGCACGGGGAAGCCGTTGCGGACCAGCTCTCCCAGGTTGGCTGCCTTGCCGCCGGCCTGGGCCAGGTCGTCACGGCCGAAGTCTCGCAGGGGCGCGACGAGTCTCATGAGTTCTCCTCGACGTAGGCGGTGGTGCGCAGGGGACGCGCCGGCAGGGCCAGCGCGAGGACGAAGGCCACGGCGAGCAGCGGCGCCATGGCCCCGAGGACGGGCGGCACGGCCTCGGCGAAGGCGGCGCGCACGCTGTCGGGCAGCTCGGACACCACGGCCGTGGGGATGTCGCCGGCGAACCGCCAGGTGATCAGCGCCCCGGCGAGCGCGACCCCGGCCGAGGCGCCGATCTGCCGCATGAACGTCACCGCCGACGTGGCGGCGCCGAGGTCGGCGTACTCGACGGCGTTCTGCGCGGCCAGCACCATGACCTGCATGACGAGCCCGATCCCGAGCCCGATCAGCAGCATCACGGCCGTGATCGCCACCGCGCCGTGCACGAAGGCCAGCAGGGCCAGGCCGAGCGCGGCCACCGCGGTGCCCGCCACCGGATAGGGCTTGTAGCGGCCGGTCCTGGTGATGAGCCTGCCGGAGACGACGGTGGTGATCAGCACCCCGGCCATCAGCGCCGTCACCAGCAACCCGGCCTGGGTGGCGGTGGAACGCAGCGCGATCTGCAGGTAGGCCGGCATGTACGTGATGGTGCCGAACAGCGCGAATCCGATGAGCAGGCTGATCATCACGGGCACGGCGAAGGCCCGGTCGCGGAAGAGCCGCAGCGGCAGGATCGGGTCGGCCGCGTACCTGGCGCTCACCAGCCATCCCACGGCGCCCGCGAGCGCCACGGCCAGGAAAAGCGGCTCGCGGGTCTGGCCGAGCAGCACGACGCCGATCACGGCGACGGCCAGGGTGAGCGCCCCGGCGACGTCGATCGGCGCGCGGCTCACCGGCCTGGGCAGCCGCAGCGTGGCCGTCAGCAGGACCAGCGCGATCAGCCCGAGCGGCGGGTAGACGGCGAAGATCCACCGCCAGTCGAACCGGTCGACGACGAACCCGCCGAGCAGCGGCCCGCCGACGGCCGCGACGATGTAGGCGGCGCCGATCAGGCCCAGGTAGCGGCCGCGCTCGCGGGGGCTGACGAGCTCGCCGATGATCGCCTGTGCGCCGATCATCAGGCCGCCGCCGCCGACGCCCTGCACCGCGCGGAACGCGACGAACTGCGGCATCGACCCGGCCGTCGCGCACAGCACGGCGCCGGTGACGAAGATGACGATCGCCGCCTGCATCATCGGCTTGCGCCCGTACCTGTCGCCGAGCTTGCCGTAGACGGGCATCACCACGGTGGCGGCGACCAGGTAGGCGGTGATCACGGCGGGCATCTGGTCCAGCCCGCCGAGGGCGGTCGCCACGGCGGGCAGCGCCGGCGCCATGATCGTCTGGTCGAGCGCGCCTAACAGCATCGCCAGCAGCAGCCCGGGGAGGACGAGCTTCATGACCGCTCCTTAGAGAACGAGTCGTTCTCTAGAAACGATAGAGGTCCATCTTAGGAAACGCAACGTTCACTAACGCGGCCTGAGAGCGGACCGGCAAGAGGAAGGGGGACGGCTCGGATGGCGCACCAGACGGTACGGCCCCGCCCGCGACCGTGCTCCCGGATGCCCCAATCCTGGGAGATCTCCCGGACGATCAGCAGCCCACGGCCGTCCTCCGCCTCCGGTTCCCACCGGAGGCGGGGCCCGCAGAACGCGGAGCCGGGATCACGAACCTCCACGCAGACCACCCCCTCCGTCGCGGTGACAGTGAGTCCGATGAGGTCGCACGGCCTGGCGTCGGAGTGCCGGAGCGCGTTCGTCACCAGCTCGGACACCGCCAGCACGGCATCGTCGACCGCGGGGTGATCCCCTCCGAGCCATCTGCGCACTTCCGAGCGAGCGTACGAGACAGACTCGCGAATACCCGCCAGTTGGATCGAACCGATGATCCTCGGCTCGGCGCTCGTTGCTTTCATCACTTCACCCACTCGAAGAAGTCGGCCTTGATCCGCCTTCCAACCATCCCAAGCCCCAATTACAATGAGTAGCCGGTTGACTTCGATATGCCATCAACGGTTTCGATGAAAGACCTGTTGAAACAGTGGCGGTTCCCCCGGGAGGTCAGGTGCCGAAGGAAAGCGAGCTGTGCCCCGCCGACTCACCGACCGCGCTCTTCGGCTTCGAGCTGCGGCGACACCGCAAGGCCCGGGGTTGGTCCCAGATCCGCCTGTCGAAGGCGGTGTCCTACTCCGTCGGCACGATCAGCATGATCGAGACAGCCAGGCGGTCACCGACGGAGGAGTTCGCCCGCCACTGCGACGAAGCGCTGGAGGCGGAGGGGGCGCTGATGCGGCTCTGGCCGATGGTCAGCCACGCATCGGCCCCGCCGTGGTTTCGACCGTGGCTCGACGTGGAGGCCACGGCGGAGGCGATCCGCACCTGGGAACCACTGGTCGTGCCCGGTTTGCTCCAGACCGAGGACTATGCCAGGGCCATGCTGAGCGGCGAGCCCGGCGTAACGCCGGAGGAGGTCGAGGAGCATGTGACCGCCCGTATGGAACGCCAGTCCATCCTCCGGCGGCCCAAACCTCCCATGCTCTGGGTGGTGCTCGACGAAGGAGTTCTGCATCGCCCGATCGGCGATTCCGTCGTGATGACGGCGCAAATCGCGCACCTTCTCGAGGTCAGCCAAGCACCCCGGATCACCATCCAGGTTCTCCCCCTCAGCGCCTACTCCACGACCGGTCTGCTCGGAGGCTTCGCCATCGCCCAAGCACACGGAACCCCTGACACGGCATATGTTGAAGCCGCTTCCAACGCCCAGGTGACCGACTGGACTGAAACCGTCAGAACCCTAGCATTCAGATATGAGGGGATTCGCTCCGAAGCGCTCTCCCAGCGCGAATCCATTAATTTGATCAAGGAGACGATGCAGCGATGGACGAGTTGACCCTGGAGCTACGGATGGCCACGTGGATCACGTCTTCCTACTCGGGCAGCAACGGGGGCAACTGCATTGAGGTCGCCGAACTCTCCGGAGGGCGCCGAGGCGTCCGCGACAGCAAGAACCCCACCGGCCCGGCTCTGGTCTTCACTTCGGGCGAGTGGAACGCCTTCATCAACGGTGTGAAGAACGGCGAGTTCGACTGATCAATACGCCGTCGAACACTCGTCATCGAACAGGTACTACATCCGTAGATCGCGTGGTAACAAGTCGCCTCGTCGGCGGTAGTGGCTGATAAGAGCGCGGGTTTGGTGGGCTTGCCGGAATCTGGACCAGGCCAGGACATGCTCGACGGCGCTGGCGGCCGGCACGATGAGGCGGGCGA